>JAGDCQ010000011.1 GCA_017958465.1 Lachnospiraceae bacterium | reverse complement strand
CCTCCTTGTGTATTGACGCCTTCTTGGCGAAACTTAGTCTTCTGTATCCTTTATCGGACTGTTAACAAAAAAACCTTAGGAATTTTCACAAAAAGATTTTTCTCCGTCTGTATTATCGGATAACTGAAGTTGAAACATAACCCCGGACATAAAAAAACGGCCCCGTCCGGAGCCGCTCTGTTTCAGAACAATTTGTTGATGTCGTTTACCGACGCCTTAACCTCCGCAGCCTCAACATTAGACTGCTGGATCTGGGTGTAAATCTCTTTTCTGTAGATAGGCAGAGATTTCGGAGCATTAATACCTATCTTAACCTGATCGCCCTTAACTTCGAGAACGGTGATCTCAATATCGTTCCCAAGCATGATGGACTCATTGCAGTGTCTTGATAAAGCCAGCACTTTAACCCCTCCCCTCTTTCTTTGCCTGAAGGATATCGTAGATCTCGAACTTGATCGGATAATCCTGGTTTTCCGCTATAACCTGAGCGCCCTTCCTGTTGTCGGAATTGATAACGATGGGAGCCTTAAGGTTTACAGACATCTTTTTCAGATCCTGGGGAACGGTGAGGGTAAGCAGGATGACGATATTCTCATCCGTAAGCTCCCCAAGGGACTTGAGCAGCTCGTCCTCCACCACCGGATTGTAGTCCTCTTTCACGTAAACAGGGCTTACAACAGGGATCGCAAGCTCAGGGATGTCGCAGCACTGGAGCCACGATACCGGAGGCCTTTCCTCTTCGCCCGAGTCGTAAAGGATGGTATACTGCTTATGATCCTCAAAACCAAGGATGCCGTTGTCGAAAGTAAGGATTTTGTCTTCCGAAAGATCTACTTCGCCAAAGTGTCTTGTTTTAACTAACATGTAGGTAACCTCCCTGTCACCGGATTTGAAAGAGGGCGTGACCGCCCTTCCTTCAGCTGATTTAATATTATCTTTTTTATTTATCAAGGTCAAGAGGAAAATGCTTTCCCTGCCCCGACCTTATTAACTCTTTAGTGGGTTTTGGATCACAGGAAATCGAGGAGTGAGTTCTGCACTACCTTGCCCGCAGCGGAAAGCGAAGCGTTGTAAACCGTTTCTGCCGCCGTGAAGTTGATGATTGTCTCCACAAGGTCTGCGTCCTCGTTGTTCGAAAGGAGCTCCGTGAAGTCGTCCTGCTGGATGGCAAGGCGGCTCTCAGTAAGCTCGAGGCGAACGTAGCGGCTTCCAAGGTCCGCTATCGCAACACCCGCGTAGTCCTGCTGTTCCTTAGTCTCCGTGATACCGGAGCGGCAGCGTGTCTTTAAGACTTCGTTCCTTAAAACAAGCTCGGTGTCGAGCATTTCCTTCATAGTATTGAGGGCCTTTTTCTGCTCCTCTGTGGTATTTGAATCCGCAAGCATCTTGTCCACCTGGGCCAGCTTGTTCTCCACAGCCTCAACATCGCTGATGGCGGTCAGGATCTCGTCGCACATACGCGCGGTGGCGTGTGTGAAGGCATCCGACCCCTCAGTGTTGATCTTCAGCCTCTGGTTGAAGTTCACTTCGTATTCAATATCCTGCACTACCTTTTCAAACTTAACCTCTGTAACGTCGTCAAGGTCGCCGTTGTCGTCGTATTCCGTGCGCACGCAGTCGAAATAGTGCTCGGGCTTAAGGTCGTTCTTAAGGAAGCTGTTCTTGCTGTAGGTAACGTGGAACTCACGCTCGCCCCTCACCCAGTCGTTATAAACTTCCTTTGAAAGGATAAGCTCGCCGGTCTCCGCGATGAAGTTTACCGCGCCGTCTGCGGGAGCAAAGGCGTCGGGATCGCTTTCGGAAACCACATTTATATTTGTGAAGCTCTCGGCATAAACGATATTTCCGTCATCATCCTTCAAAACCTCGCCGTACTCGTCGTACTCGGGATCCAGGTTGATGGTCACGCCCTCGTCGGCAAGAAGGCTGCCGTAAGCCAGGCGCACCCTGTAAACCTCAGACATTGTGGGACGGTTCTCGAAATCGCTGTTCGCGGGATCGGCCTCGTTATACTGCGAGATAGAAACGCTGTTCTGCACCTGCGTTCTCTTGCTGATGGCCGTATAGTCCAGCTTTTCCGTCATGGTGTAGTGGTATTTTGAGGTATTCTCGTCGAAAACAAGGGGCGTATCCGTCTTGAAGCCCGTGAAAACATAGCGGCCTGCGTAGTTTGCGTTGCCTTCCTGATAGATCTGGTCCTTAAGTTCCCTAAGGTTCTGGGCGATGGCGTTCCTGTCCTTTGCGGTGAGGGTGTCGTTCGAACCCTGCACGCAGTAGGTGTTCATCTGCGAGATGATGGAATCGATGTTCTTGAGGGAACTCTCGGTAACCTCAAGCCAGGACTTTGCATCCGGGATGTTTTTCTCATAGTACTGGTTGAGCTCTGCAAGATTGGTACGCAGCTTCAGCGCACGGACAGCAACGATGGGGTCGTCCGAAGGCTTCTGGATGCGCATTCCTGTCGAATACTGCTCCTCGAGCTTTGAAAGACGGCTCTTGTTGCCGTTGATATTCGCGAGCATATTGTTTGTCATCATTCTGTTCGTTACTCTCATCTGCTGCTCCTTCTAATGCTGCCGGTCAGGTGCTGAAACCTCCGGCTACCGGGCTTACACGCCCATTTCGTTTATCATCTTTGCGTAAATCTCATTCATAACGCTCACTACCTTTGCGCTCATCTCGTAAGCTGTCTGGTAGCGTACAAGGTTCATTGCTTCCTCGTCCTGGTCAACGCCGGATACGGAAAGGCGCTGATTGGAGATGGTCCCGAGGACGTCCTCCTGGTTCTTTGCGAACTGCTCGGCTTTGCTGGTGTCGATACCAACTTCCGAAACAAGGGTCTGGAGGAACTGCGCCGGCGTGCCCTGCCTGAACATATCGTGCTCGTTCTTTAAGGACAGGAGCTTGAGCGCTATCTCTGAGTTTTCGATACCGTTTGCGATCGTCTTTGCCGCTACTACTTTCCTCGGGTCCGCATCCACTGTCTTGTTGATGGACAGGTTGCCGGCTGTCATAAAGTAGTAGGAACCAAGGTTCTGGGTATCATCTTCCACTTCGTATTCGCCGGACTTTGAAGTAAAGAGCACGTCCGGCTGGCCGTAGCCGCTGAAATCCTTTACGAAGTTGTAATCCAGGCCTGTTACGACCTGACGGGTGTTGAACATGTCAAGGCCCGCATCACCGTTGAGGTCCACGCCTTCTTTTATAATGTCGTTGTAGTTTTCCGAGAAAACACGGACAAACTCGTTGAGTTTTGAAAGGTAGTAAGGGATACCCTTGTAGTCCACATCGCCGCCGATGATGGTGTTGTACCGGAAGCCGGAAACGGCCTCTGTCGCAGGGGAAATATCGTCGCTGCCGACAACTATCTCGTCGTCAAGGGCGAAGGTGTAAACAAACTTGCCTTCATCGTTCTTTGAAACGGAGAAGCCGTTGTAATCGTAGTCTCTGTTTCCGAGTGTCAGGGTTCCGGTCTGGTCCAGGTTCATGCGCTGAACCTCGTTCATATAGGTAAAGTCCGAAACCAGGGTCAGGGTCTTTGCTCCCTTTTCCGCTGTTGCCATGCCCTTGAAGGCCATCCTGTCGTTTCCGTCCATAACGGCGTACAGCGCCTTTAAGGAACCGGATGTTGTATCGTCGCCAAGGTTGAAGGCCTGTCCGTCCTGCTTCCAGAAGATGTCGTAGAGGCCTTCGGCGTCGTTCATTGTGTTCTTGGATTTCCTGGGCTCGCACTTGAGCTCGTTGGAATGGTAGGTGTCCACGAGGAGCTGGCCGTTTATGCGGACTGTGTAGCTTACAAGGCCCGTCTTCTGGGATATGGGAACCTCGTCCACGTCCACATCCACTATCTGCGAAAGCTCGTCGATAAGGAGGGCACGCTGGTCACGAAGGTCGGAAGCCTTGCCGCCAACGACTTCGAGAGTGTTGATCTGCTTTGTGAGGTGCGCCACCTGAACGCCGATGGAATTTATCTTTGAAACTTCGTTGTAAACCTCGTAGTTAACCTCCTGCTGCACCTTCTGGACGCTTGAGTATACGTAGTTGAAGTACTCGCACAGCGCGTTCGCGTAGTTAGTCATCTGGGTGCGGACCGTAAGGTTTGTGGGGTTTTTCTGAAGCTCCTGGATGGTGTCGAACATCTTGTCAAAGGTTGTGGTAAAGCCTTCAAGCTTGATCTCGTTAAAGTAGTTCTCAACCTCCGAAAGGTAGTAGTTCTTAGTGTTGAACTCGCCGTAGATGGTGTTGTTCGTGCGGTATTTGACGTCGTAATATTCGCTGCGCAGCTGGTCCACGCCGATAACGTCCACACCGGTACCTATCATACCGTTCTTGTTCCACACGCGCAAAGCCTTGCTGGCCTCCAGAGACGCGTACTGGCGGCTGTAGCCCTTAGTCTCGGCATTCGAGATGTTGTGGGCCGTGGTCGTTATTCCGGTCATGGAAGCGTAAAGACCTGATTTTGCAATTGAAAGACCAAAAAAAGTATTAGGCATGTCACATTCCTCTCATTGCAGGGCGAGCCTGCCGCGGCCGAAGTTTCCTTACAGCCTCTCGATGATGGTTTCCAGCATTTCGTTGATCACGTTGATATATCTTGACGATGCGTTGTAGGCGTGCTGGAAGCGGATCAGGTTTGTAAGCTCCTCGTCGGAGGAAACGCCGGTAACGGAGGTCCGCTGCTCGTCTATCTTGTTCGTCATTGTCTGTTGATTTTCGCTTATCGTACGCAACTCCTCACCTCTTGTGGCAAGCGCTCCTATAAGCTCGTTGTAGTATTCGTAGAAGGTGTCCTCTGCAAGGCTTGTGGGGGTGAGCACAAGCTGCGGATCCTGCCAGGCCTGGATAAGCCTGTTGCAGACGCTTGCGTCGTAGTCGCCGGTGCCGCCGTTACGGGAAAGGGGCAGCCTTGAAAGGTTTTCCTTTATATGAGGGTTGACCTCAAGCTCACCTAAGGTGTAGAGCGTGTAGTTGTTCGCGGGATCCTCTTCGTTGTAAACAAGGGCGCTGACGGTGGTTCCGTCCTCCAGGGTGATGTCCTTCCTGGTGTAGCGGGGCTCGGACTTCCTGTTGAAGAGCGCCTCGCCCTTTGTGTGGTTCACATCCATGCCCTCGGGAGCGTTTTCCTCGTCCAGGATCCAGACTTTCGAGCCGTCCTGAAGAGTAACCTCTTTGTTGGGGCAGAGGATGTCGTTGATGGTTGTCACGATGCCGTGGATGAGGGTGTCGAACTGCGACTGGACATTCACGATAACGGATGTATCAACGTAGGTGTTATATACGAAAAGGTCTGTCTGGAACTGGGTCATGGCCAGATCGTAACCCATTCTGTCGAAGGTACCGTCCTCGGCTGTAAAGTCCGAGATCTTGGGCTCGTAGGGGATATCCGTGTAGTTACCGGTCTTTATGCCCTTTGTGAGCAGGAGGCCGCGGAGCTCTCCTATGTCGGTGTTCTGCTCGGAGCTTGGAGCACGCGACATATTGATCACTTCCGCAAAACCGTAGGCCGGCCAGACGGGAACAAGTCCTGTGAGGGCTGTGTTTGTCTCTGCTGTGGAGGGCTCGATGCCCTGGGCCTTAAGCTGCATATTGCGAAGGTCCGCGGAACGGACGGTTGACATCTCGAAGTGGGTGTCTTCTGTTACGAAAGGCACTTCTTCTATATTAACGTAGATACGGCTGTCAGCGTTTTCGCGGTAGTCGATGCGGACCATCCCGCCAAGCTCGTCGAGAAGGGCATTTCGCCGGTCCCTCAGGTCGTTTGCACGCTCCTGGTCGGCTGCCTCGCACGCACAGATCTCGTCGTTCAGCTTTACGATATCTGCGCCTATCTGGTTGATCCTTACTACCATCTCCTCTACCTGTGTGTCCAGGTCTGTCTGGTATTTCTTGAGCATATTGTAGATGCTCTCCGCGCGGTCCGAGAAGGTTACGGCGGTCTCTACAAGGGTTGCTCTTGTTGTAAGGGAGGTGGGGTCCTTGGCAAGCTCCTGGATCGAATACCAGAGCTGCTCGATATTATCCTGGAAAGCTACGCCGTTAAGCTCGCCGAAAAGCTCTTCGATCTCCTGAACGGCTGCATATTGTGTGGAGTAAAAGGCTTCGCGCCCTATCTCTGTCCTGTACTGTCTGTCGAGGAAGCTGTCCCTTGCCTGGTAAACGGCGCCGGTGTCAACACCGATACCTACCTGAAGGTAGTTGAGAGCACCGAATCCGATGGTGTTGTAATGTGAAGAGTCCTGAATTATCTGCTGTCTTACAAAGCCTTCCGTTTCAACGTTTGCAAGGTTGTGCGCTGTCATGGTGATGGAGCGCTGCGCCACGTTCAAACCGGAAACACCTACGAGCAGATCCTGCATTAACGGCATATTCATTTCCTCCTCTCTGTTTTTTCCTCATTTTTTATCGGTTTCTTACCCGATTTTCATTAACGTTATTTTTGCAACTTTGCGTGAAACTTTGTTTTTATGTTGTGGAATATATGTTAATATGCGTTTGTTTTTAGACGATTTACCCTGTTTTTAAATGCAAAAAAGGAACGTTCGACAAACAAACGCAAGTCTTTTGCGTTATTGTTTCGCGTCGAACATCCCTGTTCCTGCGACTGGTACATCGACTGTTGATGCCCCTTTGGTGTAGTTTCCCGTCCCCGGCGTCATCCTTGAGCTCTGAATCAAATTCAATTCGAATTGAATCATCTCCAGGGACTGATTTATTAACATTTTGTTTTTTTCGTTCTGCTCCGCAACTCGTTTGAGCTGTGCAGTTAGCAAATCATGAAGTATTGCGAGTTTTTTCTGCTCTTCCGGCCTTTTCTCGAGCAGTTTGACCATCATCTTAAGTTTGAGGGTCTTCGGATCCCTGTTGAGGACCGTGCCCATGTTGACGATGATATCTTCGCGCTTCTTTTCGAGCGCGATCACCTGATCAACTATCTCCTGCTCCTTGTCGGTAACTTTTTGAAGCTCCTCAAGATTACCGGAGATGATGACTTTCGTTTTCTGCTCTGTTATGGGAATAAGGCGGTCGTAAACCTCATGTTCCTTTTCAAGAACGCTTATGAGTTCCTCTGTTAGACTTGCCACGAAATTCCTCCGTTAAGTTCAGATAGCTCTGCCGTAGTAGTTACCAAGCAGCTTATCTGCCAGATCTTCCATCGATACATTGTATGTACCGTTATTCATCTGTTCACGGATTGCGTTAACTCTGTCTTCTCTGATGTCAGATGCCTGGGAAACAGCCTGTTTAGCAACCTGGAAGTCCTTGCCGATCTGGGAAATCTCAACCTTATCAGTGGCAGCAGTCGTGTTAGTCTTGCCTGCCTTTTTAGTACCGTTTGTGCGGTACAGCTGACTTACCTGATTGAACGCATCAATACGCATATGTATCACTCCTTTACAAATACTGAACAGACGGGAGTCTATCCCGCAGGCGCTCATCCTTGAGCCTCCAATTACCTGTTCTGTAAGTTATATCGTCTATTCTTCATAGAACTTAATAGAACTTTTCGATTTTTTAAAAATATTTTTTAAACCTTTAAGTTTGTGTAGTTGCGGGCCCCGTAATGTGTGCCGGGCACTTGGAAAAAACAGCGCCCGCATAGATTTTGCCAGGCAAAGCGCCCACTTTGCAAAAACACAGCGCCCGCAAAGCGTTGGCCTTGCAGGCGCCTGTCCTTGTCATTTATATGTATCGACCGTTATCTCGTCAAGGTTAACATCTTTTGTTTCTTTTACTTTTGCCATCAGGATGATCAGCGACAGCAGCATGAAAGGAACGCAGAGCACCAGGAACAGGATGTCCATGGGGAAGAAGTTCTGCAGGAAGATGAAGGTGAACTGGCCGATGAACATGCCGGAGCCGATCATTACTGTGATCGTACCCATTACGGAGGAACGCATTGTTGAAGGCGAGGACTCCGCAGGCATTGTAAGGATCAGTGTGTCGGAAACGGACCACAGACCTCCGATGGAGCAGCCGTATGCGATGCCGGCGGCGATAGGGCCCCAGTCAAGGCGGCATGCAAGCACGAACACCAGCACTCCTACAAGTGTTATCCCGCCAAGCAGCAGGCACACTTTCTTGCGGCCGAGCCTGTCGGACAGGAAGCCCGAAAGGATAGTCACAAGGCCGTTAAAGAACGGGTAGATGAAGAGGGCTGTTGTAACCATCTCAGTTGTCATAGCACCTTCAAGCACTGATGAATAGTAGGATGTGTAGAAGGTGGTAGCGTAGAATATAAAGCCCGCGATAAAGATGAAGCGCAGCTGGCGGTTTTTGAATATGAATTTGATGGCGTTGAAAACGCCGCCTTTTTCGGACTGGCCGGCTTTTTTCTCGCGCTCTTCTTTTGCGATCCGCTCTTCTTCTGTCATGGAGAGGAGCTTTATGCGCTCTTCAACGAAAACAGGTGTCTCGCGCAGGAGCAGGAAGGACAGCAGGCCGATGACAACGGCCATCACAACGGGCACGGTGTAGACCATACGCCAGCTTGAAGGAACGTTTGAATCCATAAAGATCCTTGCGAGCACGCCAATGAGCGATACGCTCACAAGTGCGATGCCTTTTGCCACAAAGCAGTAGGTAGCGCGCTTTTCCTTCGGCGCGGTCTCCATTATATAAAGGACCTGCATATCATTCGGTGTGAAGAACATCATAAGCAGCATACCGATGATGTAAACGGCTACGTTGGGCGCCGTCATTACTACGAGCATGCCAAGGCCCATTCCCACGGTGTTTATCATAAGGAAGAGCTTGCGGCCGTATTTGTCGGATAAAGCTTTGTAGAACGGCGTGATGATAAGAAGAAAGTTTGATGCTACGGAAAGCGGAGCCACAGTGCTGAGCGCTGTTTTGTACTCTGATGTGTTGACATCACGGGATGTGATGTTGAAGAAGTCGAACAACGCGTATGGCTGCATTGTCGAGTTCATGTTGGAGGTGATCTCGTCCACGATGTAGACTATGGTGAGGACCACCATTGTGATGAGCATAAAGGCGGCTGGTTTTTTCATGCCCGCCAGTTTCTGAAGGCGTGATAATTCCGCTGCTTCACGCTGTTTGTCTGGTTTTTTCATGTTTTTCTCCCGTTAAACCTCAATAATTCGGAAACTGATTTTTCACTTTTCAGTGTCCACTATCAATATACTACCTATCGCCCGCGGGGTCAAGCGTTTTTGTTACAGAAACAGAGAGATGCGCATGCACCGGCAGTTACCCTCCGGAGAATGATCAGGACCTTGAAAACACACAGCCGCAGAAATTCTGGCGGTAAAGATCATATTCGCGGGAAAGCTCAATAGAACGCTTATAGCCGTTTTTCTTTTTGAAATCGGAAGGCAGAAAGGCGACACCGTACTCGCGGCCAAGTGCCTGCCCGATCTCGTTCAGCTTATCCGCATTCTTAAGAGGGCTTATCGTAAGAGTCGTAGTGAAAAAATCGAAGTTCCCTTCGGCTGCAATGCGCGCAGCCTCGCGGAGCCTGAGCTCATAGCATATAAAGCAGCGCTCACCGCCCTCCGGAACGCGTTCTAAGCCCTTTACAGCATCAAAAAACTCTTTGGGGTCATAGTTGCCCGCCAGAAAAGTCACGGGGTGTTTCAGGGGCATCTGAGCGATCAGGCGCTGCAGTTCATTTTCGCGGTGGCGGTACTCCTCCTCCGGAAAGATGTTGGGGTTGTAGAAAAGGTCCGTGATCTCGAAATGATCCGAGAGATACTCAAGGCAATAACTTGAGCAGGGGGCGCAGCAGCTGTGCAAAAGAAGCCTCGGGACACGGTCACCGAGGCTGTTTATGATCTTTTCCAATTCAATCTGGTAATTTGGCATTTCAGGCATTAAGCTTTCCGGCTTTGCCGGTACGGCGCTTCAACCGTATTTTTTTGACCGAATAAGTTTTAGAGTGGAGCACCACGCTTTCCGTTGCGGGGCCTGCAACAGCCACATCCAGCACGGAATCGCCCTGGTCGAGGGTTATGCCCTTCACTCCGCGGCTGACCTTCTTAAGCTCCGGCACATCCGAAAGCGGATATGCGAGAACGAGTTTCTTCTGCGTGAGCATGATCACGCGGGAATCCGCCGAAAGCGCCTCCGTAGCGCCAAGCAGGCAGATTGAGACGATAACGTCCTTCTCTTCAAGCTTTGTAGTGTTGACAACAGTCCTTCCCGTCTCAAACTCCGCGCCGGAAACGCGCTTCACGTAACCGTGCTTTGTGGAGAAGAGGAGCATGCTGTCGAACAGTTCCTCAAAGGAAGTATAGAAAATAAACTCTTCGGTCTTTGTTTTCGTAAGCGTGTGGATCAGCGTACCCTTATCCTTTATCTTGCAGCGCGGCAGCGCGCCCGCCTTGATCTGGTAAAGGTTGCCCTGCGCCGTGAACGCGCAGAATTTGTCGGTATTCTTAAGCTTGACAACGTGAACGTACTCGGCAAGGGCCTCCGGGGAAGCCTTCGCAAAAGCGGCCTCGTCCACGGTTTTTGTGTACCCGAACTTATCCACGAGCACGACCAGGTTTTCCTCTACAAACTCTTCTTTGTAGCTTGCGGCCTCCACATCCAGGATCCTTGTGCGGCGCGGCACGGCAAACTGCTTCTTGTAGGCGCGCAGGCGCTCTTTAATAGCCTTGTGGAGCTCCTTTTCCGAGCCGAGTACTCGGTTGCAGTCGGCAATAGTGTCACGCAGCTTCTGCTCCTCCTCGTGGAGTTTCATGATCTCGAGACCGATAAGGCGTGACAGCGGCATCGCAAGGATAGCCTCCGCCTGCGCTTCCGTAAAGTCGAGCTTCGAAGCAGGCTCCGCAGAGGCAGGGTTCCTGAAGCGGATGGCAGTAGTATCTCCGTGGCACAGGCACGCCTTCGCCTGTGAAAGCGACGTAGACCCGCGCAGGATCTCGATTATAAGGTCGATGATATCTGTTGCGCGGATAAGGCCGCTGATGATCTCAAGGCGCTTATTCGCTTTATCCAGCCTGTAGCCGTACTCTTTTGTATAAAGCTCCTCCTGGAAGGCAACAAACTCCGCGATGATGCTTTTCAGGCTCAAAGTGAGGGGCTGCTGTTCCTTTACGGCAAGCATGTTGATGCCGTAGGTATCCTCGAGCGGTGATTTCTTGAAAAGGCCGTTAAGCAGGTTTTCCGCGTCCCTGTCCTTTTTCACCTCGATAACGATGCGGATGCCCTCCTTAGAGGACTCGTCACGCACATCATAGATCTCGTCGAAAGCCTTGTCACGCATAAGGCCAACAAGCGATTCCACAAGGCGCATCTTCTGGCCGCTTGAGGTGTAAGGGATCTCGGTAACTACTATATTTGTGCGGCCTCCGTCACCTTTTTCAAAGCCTGTGGCGGCGCGGCAGCGGATCTTGCCTTCGCCGGTCTCGTATATCTCCTTCAAAGCGCTTCCGTTGGTGATAAAGCCACCCGTGGGGAAATCCGGCCCGGGGATATATTGCATAAGCTCCTCTGTTGTGATGGAGGGCTTGTCCATATACGCGATAACGCCGTCTATAACCTCGCCTGTGTTATGGGGAGGGATGTTCGTGGCCATACCAACCGCGATACCCGTCGTGCCGTTGATGAGGAGGTTTGGCAGGGTTGCGGGAAGGACCGTGGGCTCCTTTTCCGAATCGTCAAAGTTGGGCATAAACTCCACAAGGCCCTTGTCGAGGTTCTCAAGAAGCGTCATGGCGCCGGCTGAGAGCCTGGCCTCCGTGTAACGCATGGCAGCCGCGGGGTCGCCGTCGATGGAACCGCAGTTACCGTGGCCGTCAACAAGCGGCAGCGAGAGGGTATACGCCTCCGACATATGCATCAGGGCCTCATAGATCGAGGCATCGCCGTGGGGGTGATATTTACCCATTGTATCACCGACGATACGGGCCGACTTCCTGTGCGGCTTCTTCGGATCGAGCCCCAGCTCGTTCATAGCGTACAAAACCCTGCGCTGAACGGGCTTTAAGCCGTCGCGCACATCGGGCAGCGCACGCGCGATGATGACGCTGATGGCGTAGTCGCGGTAGGAGGTCTTCATCTCCTCGGAAAAATCTATCTGGATTACTTCGTCTTCACGTTGTGTGTTCATGTTTCACCTTGCAAACGGGCAAAGCCCGGTATTAAAGTCAGATGTCAAGCTTTGCGTATTTAGCCTCATCCATGATAAAAGCTCGGCGCGGCGGCACATTGCTGCTCATGAGCATGGAGGTGACTTCGTCCGCCTCGATAGTGTCGGACAGCGTCACCTGGGCAAGAACGCGGTGTTCCGGGTCGAGAGTGGTTTCCCAGAGCTGCTCGGCATCCATCTCGCCAAGACCTTTGTAGCGCTGGATCCCGGTTATCTTCTTGCCCGAATTCTTGCGGAACTTCTCAAGCTCGGCGTCGTTGAAGATATACTCGAAGGCTGTGGTTTTCCTGCCCTTGCCCGGGGCCTCGTACTCAACCCTGTAAAGGGGCGGGAGCCCGCGGTATACGTGCCCTTCCGTGATAAGGTCCGGCATGAACCTGTAGAAGAAGGTAAGCATCAAAGTCGAGATATGCGCGCCGTCCACATCGGCATCGGTAAGGATTATGATCTTGCCGTAGCGCAGCTTGTTTATATCGAAATCGTCCGCGATGCCGCAGCCGAAGGCGGCTATCATGGTCTTTATCTCGTTGTTTGCAAGGATCTTCTCTAAGGGAGCCTTCTCTACGTTCAGGATCTTTCCGCGGAGCGGGAGCACCGCCTGTGTCTTGCGGTTTCTGGCCTCTTTCACGGTGCCGCCTGCGGAGTTACCCTCTACGATGTAGATCTCGCACTCCTCCGCCTTTTTCGAGGAGCAGGACGCAAGCTTTGACTTGGTGTCAACGTCGTTAATGGACTTTAGCACCGCGTTTCTCGCTTTGTCGCCCGCGCGCCTTGCAGAGTAGGAACGGAGCGAGTTTTCGAGGATCGACCTTAAGACCTCGACATTTTTATCGAAGTATCTTGTTACCTCCTCCGAGAAAACATCCTCAACCGCGGCTTTTGCGTCTGTGTTGCCAAGCTTGGTCTTTGTCTGGCCCTCAAACTGCGGGTCCGGATGCTTTATGGAAACGATGGCTACGATGCCGTTTCTTATATCCTTGCCGTCGAAGTTTTCATCCTTATCTTTCAGGATCCCCAGCTCCCTCGCGTACTGGTTCATAACGCGGGTAAGCCCGGCCTTGAAGCCGGTGACGAGGGTACCGCCTTCCACAACGTTGATGCAGTTGCAGTAAGAATTTATCTGCTCCGTGAACTGGTCTGTGTACTGGAAGGCAACTTCCACCTCGATCCCGTCGTCCGTGCCCGAGATATAGATGGGCTCCGGGTGGAGCGTGTTCATCTCGCGGGTAAGGTAGGAAATGTAGCTCTTAATGCCGTCTTTTTCGTAAAACGTCTGCTCTGTGCCGTTTATCTTGTCCTTGAAGGTTATGGTGAGCCCTTTGTTGAGGTAAGCCGTTTCTTTAAGCTTCTTTGCGATAGTCTCGGGATTAAATGTGACCGTGTCAAAGATCGACGGATCCGGGTAAAAGGTTACTTTTGTGCCCGTGTCGGACTTTGCGCATTTTCCGACAACGGGAACAAGGCCGCCCACAAGCTCTGTCACCGGGTGGCCGCCATCTCTGTATTCATCGCGGTAAACAAACCCGCCGCGCTTTACTTCTACCGTCATTTTTGTGGAAAGGGCGTTGACAACGGAAGCGCCTACGCCGTGAAGACCTCCGGATACCTTGTAAACCGTGGAATCGAACTTTCCGCCCGCATGGAGGATTGTGTATATCACGCGGATAGTAGGGATCTTCTTCACAGGGTGGAGGTCTGTGGGCACTCCGCGCCCGTGGTCTTCCACTATCACACTGCCGTCTTTTGCGAGGGTTATCTCGATCTTGTCGCAAAAGCCCGCAAGATGCTCATCTATGCTGTTGTCAAGGATCTCCCAGATAAGGTGGTGGAGCCCCCTTGTCCCTGTCGACCCGATATACATGCCGGGACGCTTTCTGACGGCCTCAAGGCCTTCAAGTACCACTATCTGGCTTCCGGTATATTGTTCCATAAACCCTCCGTGCGGGGCAAAGCCTTCCCGCATTGAAATCATAAATAAAACCACAGTACCTTGTAGTCGAGTGTGTTTTGATAACAAGGTCTTGTGATATGAAAATTATAATTAATCAAAAGAAAAAAGTCAAATCAAAACAGGCCTTAACTATCACATGCCCTATACAGCGTCTGATATATAATAAATTTAGTTTGAGGTCTCGAATTCTATAATCAATTTTTATTTAACTGTTTAATTTCATACATTTCACCTCGGTTTTCAGAAAAATGTCTTTATATTTCTTGGTTTTCGTGGTATAATGTATTTACTACATTTTCTTATATGATCATTGTCCCCGGGTTTTACTGCGACCATGACCATCACCGTAGCAAATAAAACGGAGGTATACTTAATGTTCAAATCAATCACTGCAAAGATCATGAGTCTTGTAGCGCTCCTCCCTGTCATTTTCCTGATCAGTATGATCCTGGTCAGCACAAATGTCAAAAAGCTTGGAGACGCCGCAAACCGCCTGGCCGAAGAGAACATTGCCATTGAAAGGAACATCGGCATCATCAGTACAAACGTCCAGTCGCTTGTAAAACGTGTTTACCAGATGAAGGATTTCGCCCGCGACAACAACCCGTTCATGGGATACATCTACGGTGTTTCCGGCATTCAGGAGTGCGAGCTTATGACGGAGTCCCTCAACAATATCCGCGATGTCCTGAATTCCATGTATGACAGCAAATACCCTTCCACCAAGCAGGAGCTTGAAAAGATCCAGGCTGAGTACGCCGATGTATATGATGCTACTTTCACTGTTGTTGAGGTTAAGGGTGATGTCCTCGGATATCTTGACAAGCTGCCCGAGGAAGAGGCACACGCAAAACTCCTCAACTGGTCCATAGTAAGCTACATTGAAGCTACAGAATACATCATCAATGCCTATACAAAGCTTTTTGACGCGTATAACGCAAATTCCACCCTTGAATATGATGAGATGGGCAATATCACATCCCAGTGGTGGGTTGATGCCCAGAATATGGCCACCCAGTCCCGTTTCGTAGAAGGTTTCGCAGTCAGTCTTTACAAGGACGGCGGATACGTTCAGGAAAAAGGGCCCGACGGCAATATGACTAACGTCCAGACCAGGATCCTCGGCGAATACACCATCCGCGAGGCTTCGGATGCAAAGGTTGCAAAGGCCCAGGCCGAGGCAGAATCCATCACCAAGACCCTCAACCTCATGGTCATCATCTTTATCGTTGTATTCCTGGCAGTTGGCGGCGTTATCCTGATCCAGTTAAGAAGGATCATCAGGCCCGCAGTTTCCGCAGCAGGTACCATGAACACCGTGATCGACGGTATTTCCAAGGGTAACGGCGACCTTACCACAAGGTTCCCCGCAAAGAACGAAGACGAGATCAGCCAGCTTCTCAAGGGCGTCAACGCATTCATGGAGCAGCTGCAGAACGTTATCAGGAAGATCCGCGGCGAGTCCGAAAACCTCAACGAGTCCGTTGTTCACCTGAACAACGAGATAAGGGTTTCAAACGACAGTACCGCCAATGTTTCCGCAGTTTCCGAGGAGCTTGCAGCAAATATGCAGGAGATCAACAATACTGTTGACCAGCTGGTCCTCAGCGCTACCGCGATCTCCGAGCAGGCAGAGACCATGAACAGCCGTGTAAACGAAGGCTACAATTTTGTAGGTGATGTCCAGAAGCGTGCAAATACCGTTAAGGACTTCTCCGTTACCAACAAGAAGAGCGCCGAGGATATGATCGGCGAAAGACGCGCAGACCTCAACAAGGCTATTGAAAACAGCAAGAACGTTGAAAAGATCAACACTCTTACGGACGAGATCCTTTCAATCTCCAGCCAGACAAACCTTCTTGCGCTTAACGCTTCCATAGAGGCCGCAAGAGCAGGCGAAGCAGGCAAAGGCTTTGCAGTCGTTGCGGACGAGATCAGGACCCTTGCGGATTCCAGCCGTAATGCGGCTAACAACATCCAGGCCATCAGTAAGCTCGTTAACGAGGCTGTTGCCCTCCTTTCCAAGAATGCCGAGGCGATCCTCAAATATGTGGATGAGTCCATTCTTAACGACTATGAGCAGTTTGTGGGATATTCCGAGCAGTATTTCCAGGATGCTGAGAGCATGAAGGGTATCCTTGGCGAGTTCCAGCAGAATTCGCAGAACCTCTCCTCTACCCTCTCCGAGGTATCAAGGAGTGTGGACAATGTTAACCGTGCAGTGGCAGAGAGCACTTCCGGCATCAGCATGGTTGCAGAGGAGGCTACAAAGCTTGCAGGCTCCATGAACGATATCCGCTCCGAAGCAGAGAAGAACAGCCAGATCTCCGACAGCTTAAAGAGCGAAGTCGAAAGGTTCGTAAAGATCTGATAAACAAAGACCAAACAAAAAAGACCGGAAAGTCCGGTCCGCCAAAAAAAGCGGTGTGGCACTTCAAGTGTCACACCGTTTTTGATTTCAGTATTTTCCGAAATTATCGTCGAGGGAGATCACGATCTCTTCGTCCTTCTTTTCCTCTATAAGGCCTGCCGGAGCCTCTGTCCCGACTGCATTATCCTCGCTCTTCTTTGCCGTCTTAAGATCCTTTGATGCGCTTCTCCTGCGCTTTCTCTTGGATTCAAGGAGCTTATAGTGGCCTATCATCTCACGGAGCTTCAAAGCCTGCATTGAGAGTATCTCGCTTGCTGCGGCACACTCTTCGCTTGTTGAAGAGTTGTTCTGGATGACCACAGAAACCTGGCCAATGGCCTGATTGATCTGGTTAACGGCCGTTGCCTGCTCGTTCGAAGCGTTTGCGATCTCGCTTATTATCTCTGCAACCTGCTCTATCGCCGCTACGATCTCCTTAAGGGAAGCTGCCGTCTCCTCTGCTATCTTGGAGCCTCTGTTCACCTTCTGGATAGAGTTTTCGATAAGCTGTGCCGTCTCGCTGGCAGCCTGTGCGGACTTGCCCGCAAGGTTCCTTACCTCGTCTGCTACCACAGCAAAGCCTCTTCCGTTGGAACCTGCCCTTGCAGCCTCAACAGCCGCGTTCAGCGCAAGGATATTTGTCTGGAAGGCAATATCGTCGATGACTTTGATGATCTTCGAGATATTCTCGGAGGACTCGTTTATCTCGGACATAGCAGTTATCATATCGCCCATGTGCTTATCCCCGAGCTCTGCGTCGTTCCGCGCGTTGCTAACAAGCTCGTTTGCGTGGTTTGCGTCGGTTGCGTTTGCCCTGGTCTTGTGGGCTATATCCTCAATAGAAGCTGTTATCTCGGTGATGGCGCTTGCCTGCTCAGTTGAGCCCTGTGCAAGAGCCTGGCTTGCGGCCGCTACCTGCTCGGAGCTTTCCGAAACCTGCTCGGCGGAGTTTTTCATCTCGCCAAGGGCCATATTGTTGTCTTCCACAAGCTGGCGGAGTGCGATATTAAGGACGTCGCTCTCGCTCCTCGGTGTCACGCTCACGGTAAGGTCGCCGTCTGCCACAAGCTGCGCCGCTGCCGCCTGTTCCCGCATATTGGCGCTCATTCCGTTGAGGGCGTCCGCTATTTCTCCAAGCTCGTCTTTACCGTACTTTTTGATCTCGATCAGCTCGCCTTTTGAAAGCTTTCCGATACCGCTCTTTATCTCCTCGAGCGGCTGCTTTATGGTCTTTACCACGTATCTTACGGCCAGCATTATCAGCGGGAAGATCACTACCATGGCTCCGATGAGGATCCAGACGTTGATGGTCCGCCCTTTTTCTATCTTTTCGATGACATCGGCTGCTACACCCGCCTCCTTAAGGGCGTTCGCGTAGTTGCCCGAAGTAACGTATATGGTCGCCACCGCGCCGCAGAACAGCAGCGCAAGGACGACAGCCTGCAAGGTGATGATCAAAGTCAGTCTTTTTTTGATCGAATAATCTTTCATGATTGAAAACATCCTTTCCTACATCCTGAACGCCGGAAACACCGGCAAATACTTTTATGCCAGGTTTCTCAGAGCTTCCTGATCTTCATCGGAAATGAGCCTTGCGGGGTCGATGAGCATAGTCACTTCATCCTCGCTCCGCACGATCCCGTAGATAAACCTTGTCTGACCGGAGTTGTTCACAACCGTAGGCGGCGGGACTATCTGGTCCTGCTCCACGGTGCATACCTCTGCGATCTTATCCACGATAAGCCCCACAACGGTCTTGTTCACCGTTATGACGATAACGCAGGTCCTGTCGTTGTATTCAAGCGGCTCCTTGCCAAATCGCATCCTCACGTCGATAACGGGGATGATCTTTCCGCGCAGGTTTATGAGCCCCCGCACGTAGGAAGCTGTCTCCGGGACTTCCGCTATCTTCGAGAGTCCCACTATCTCGTTCACACAGCTGATGGAAATGCCGTAATTCTCGCCGCAGGCGGTGAAAGTCATATACTTGTCGCGCTGGGTGTCTTCATCCTCAGTCCAAATGTTGTTTTCTTCTACCATAAACCCTCCTGCGTTCACTCTAAGCCTTTTAAGATGCTGCCCACATCAAGGATCAGGCTGATGGATCCGTCCCCGAGCTGCGTACAGCCCGAAATGCCTTTTATCTTCTTGATGTACGGCGGGATAGGCTTGACCACTATCTCCTGCTCGCTTACAAGGTCGTCCACAAAAACGGCGGCCTTTATACCCTCGTACTCCACTACTATGAAGGTACCCAGCTCCACGTCGTCGTACCCCTCTTTAAGGTGGTAAAACTCCTTGAGCCTTATGACAGGGTAACACTCGCCGCGGATGATGATGGACTCGCGCCCTTCCGGCTCCACGAGGAGGTCCTTCTTTTCTATCGTCACAAACTCGTTTATCTCGCCGGTCGGCATAACGTAGGATGCGCTGCCGATCTTTGCGACTATGCCCTTCATGATGGCAAGGGTGAGCGGGATCTTTATGGTCATTGTTGAGCCAAAGCCCGGAGTGCTGTCTATTTCAAGGCTTCCGCCCACGTCCTGGATGGACTGTACCACAACGTCCATACCGACGCCGCGGCCGGAGTATTCCGTAACCTGCTCTTTCGTTGAAAAGCCCGGCAGAGTGATGAAGTTGTAGATCTCTTTGTCCGTCAGCTCTTTCTCGTTACGGTTGCCTATGAGGCCGTTTGCCCTGGCTTTTGCGAGGATCTTGTCGCGGTTTAAGCCGCCGCCGTCATCCTTAACGATGATCCACACCTTTCCGCCCTCGTTCCTGGCCTCAAGAGTGATCTTTCCTCTCGGAGACTTTGTGGTCTTTGCCCTCTCTTCACGGGTTTCGATGCCGTGGTCTATGGAGTTCCTCACAAGGTGCATAAGAGGATCGGATATATGCTCGATGATGTTTTTGTCCACCTCGGTGTTTTCGCCTATTATCTCAAGGTCTATGTCCTTGCCGAGCTTTATTGAAACATCAAACACGATCCTGTTCATTTTCTGGAATGTAGGTGCAAGCGGGAGCATGCGCATCCCCATCACCACATCCTGCAGGTCGCCTATTATCTTACGAAGCTGGGCGGATGCCTTCTGGAAGTTGGGAAGCTCTAGGCCTATGCCTGTGATGTCCGGATTGTTCACAACAACGGACTCCGCTATTACAAGCTCGCCCACAAGGTCCATGATCTCGTCCATCTTGCTTACGTTCACGCTTATGAAGGTCTGCTTTGAGGCCGTAGGCATGGGCGCCTTTGAAGCGGGGGCTGCGGGCTTTGCCGTCTGTTCCTCTGCCTTTTTGGCCATTTCCCCCACAGAGACGGGCTTTTCTTCCGCAGGCGCAAGGATCACATCGCCCTCGGCAGCCTTCTTCGAGCTGCGCTTTGAAGCCTTCTTTGCAGGCTTCTTGGCTGCCGGCTCTTCCTGTTCGCCGGGAAGGAGGATGTCCCCTGACCCGGCCCCGGGCCCTGCCTGCTTGCCGTTAAGGTATTCCTCTGCCGAGATCCGCTCTATCTCTATGTTTGAGATGCCGGAGCCCTGGTTTATGCTCCGCATCACATCCTCTTCGGAGCCCTTGTCCGAAACATAGATATGGAAACCGTCCGCAAGGATAGCTTCGGCGGTGTTTTCGTCGGCAATGATGTCCTCCGGGATGTAATACATATCCGCAACCGCGTTCTTCAGCGAGAAAGCGGCCGTATATGCACGGACATTAGCCATTTCCGTGTCACTGCGGTATTTGATCGTGATATGATAATGATTGGTATCGCTTGATACGGCGGGGGCAATGTAGAACTTCTCCGGCGCCTTTTTCCGCGTGTCCGCGGGGAGTTTTTCGCCGCCGTCCGTGATATTCTTCTTGAGACGTTCGAGGAATTCCTTGTTTGCCTTGACAAGGGCCTCAGAGCTTCCGTCCGGCTGACCGCCGTCCCGGATCTTGTCCAGCTCGCCGTTGATGAATTCGCACGAATCAAACACAAGCGCAACAACATCGGAAACAGGGATGTTCTTGGGCTTCGATTCGCGGATATAATAGAAAACGTCCTCCAGGCTGTGGGCACATGTAGTGATGTCGTTATACATCATTATGCCCGACGAACCCTTCAGTGTGTGCATAATGCGGAATATCTCATTAACACTGGCCTCGGACAGCTCCCCGCTCTTATCGCACTCTATGCCAAGGTTTTCGAGCTGTTCAAGGTTCTGCCCGCTCTCATACAAAAACATGTCAAGCATGCTCTCTGTGATGTATGCTTCCGCCATGCTTACCTCCATACATTACTAGTCTGCGACTCCCATTCCCTCATTCCCGTTAAGGGATAAGCTCTATCTTTCTGAGCACGTTTTCGAACTTCTCCTGATCGATAGGCTTTCCGGCATACGCAACGCAGCCCAGCTCAAACGCCTTCGAAACGTTCCTGCCCTCGTTAAGAGCTGTTGTCATGATGACTTTTGCCCTCTTCTCCTCGGGGATATTCTTCTCTTTCTCTATATCCCTGATAGCCTTGAGCGCCTGGTAGCCGTCCATTGCGGGCATCATGATGTCAAGGCACACAAGGTCGTAGCCTTCGCCGGATTCAAGCGCCATAAGGAAGGCGTCGACTGCTTCGAGACCGTCGACTGTAATGTCGCACTCGCCAAATTTCGAGAGAAAACGGAGCATAAATTTGCGGCTCGCGAAATCGTCCTCTGCTATTAATGTCTTCATAGATCTACCTCCGATGATGTATGATTAACTGTGTTTAAGGATCTCGTTTATCTTGTCCGGGATCTCTTCAAGATCCAGCTCCCATTCGACTCCGCCCTTGAGCTTCGCCATCTGGGGCATGCCGTATACTATGCAGCTGCGCTCGCTTTCGCCTATGGTAGCGGCTCCGGCGTTCCTCATGTTGAGAAGCCCGTCCGAGCCGTCTGCACCCATTCCTGTAAGGATAACGCCTATAGCGTGCTTTCCGGCCGCTGCTGCCACCGATTCGAATAGAACGTTCACAGAAGGGTTATGGCCGCTTATCTTGCCCTCATTGGTGCACTTGACACGGTATCCGTCGCCGTGCCTTTCGACCCTCATCTGAAGCTCTCCGGGGGCTATGAGCACTGTCCCGGGCTTTACTTCATCCCCGTCCTTAGCCTCGCGGACAGAAACTTCGCACTCCCTGTCAAGGCGCTCGGCGTACATTTTGGTGAAGCCTGCCGGCATATGCTGTACCACCACCGTTCCCGGCGTATCCTTCCCGAAGGCGCTGATGACGCTGAGTATGGCCTCTGTGCCGCCCGTTGAGGCGCCTATGGCTATCAGCCTGCTGCCGGAAACCGGGCCAAAGCTCTGGGGACCCGGCGCATGATGCTTTGAGGCAACGGGAACCTTTGCGATGGATGCTATTTTTATCTTTGCGTTAAGCTCATTTCTGACAAACTCCGATAAAGCCTCGGAAGTCTGGACCTTCGGCTTATCGACGAAATCCACGGCTCCGGCGCTCATGGCGTCAAAGACCGCTTCGTTTAAGGAACTGACCATCACCACCGGCAGCGAATACTGCGGAAGCAGGCGCCTTAAGAACTCTATCCCGTTCATCCCGGGCATCTCCACGTCCAGCGTCATAACGTCCGGCCTGGTAGCTATTATGGCGTCCCTGGCTTCGTAGGCATCGCCGGCTGTGGCCACCACCTCGAGGGCAGGATCCTGGTTGATCCCGTCTGCGAGGAGCTCCCGGTAAAGGCGGGAATCGTCCACTACAAGTACTCTTATCTTCTTCATATGCCTCTCCAATACGTGTACGTGTTACTTTCGATAGATAGAGGGCTGCACACATGTAAGTCCGTGTCTGTCGCGCCCCATCACCTCTGTGGTGCCGATAAAGAGGTAACCGCCGGGCTCCAGCACGTCGCTTACTTTCCTAAGCAGCTCATCTTTTGTAGGTTCATCGAAATAGATCATCACATTTCGAAGAAAGATTATATGGAATTTTCGTTTGAAACGGAACTCTTCCATGAGGTTGAAGTGCCTGAAGAGCACCTGGCGCCTCAGCTCGTCGCATACGCGGAACCTGTCGCCCTGAATGCTCTTGAAATAGGCCGAGATCCAGGTGGCAGGCAGGGTAGAAACCCTTTCTGCGTCGTATTCACCCTTGGCCGCAATGGAAAGCGCTTTTTTCGAGATATCCGTAGCAAGGATGGTGGTATCCCACTTTTCAGCGTCCGGCCCGAAAAAATCCCTAATTGTCATTGCGATGGTGAAGGCTTCCTCGCCGCTCGAAGCCGCCGCAGACCAGATCCCAAGGTCCTTAAAGAGCTTGTTTTTCTCCGCAAGCTCCGGAAGAGCAACGTCTTTTAAAAAGTGAAAATGCTCGGGTTCCCTTAAGAAAAAAGTATGATTTGTAGTAAGGGAATTAACAAGTGTCGTCACCTCTTCGCCCTGAGGGTCACGAAAAGCCTGACGGAGAAACTCCGAACAGGTCCTGTAACCGCTCCTTGCAAGCACAGAGGACAGCCGGCCTTCCACGAGCGTTTTCTTGTCTGCCAAATTAACTCCGTAATTCTGTTTTATGAACGAAACTATCTGTTGAAATTCGTTTTCACTAAAGTTCATGAGATTCTCGCTAATGTATAGAAGTGCAGGTTAATTGTAGGTAATATTATACTATTGATTTTGAATTTTGTCAACTTTTTAGCCGACTTCACAATTTCGAAAAGCACCCTCTTTTATGCCCTTTTGGAGCTCCTCGAGGAACTTTTCCATCTGTTCGTCCGTACCCACGGTTATCCTCAGATAATCCTTAAGCCTTGGCTTGTTGAACCACCTTACATAGATGTTCTTTGACCTCAGGTACTCAAAGACCTTCCGGGCTTCGAAGTCTTTATGGGTCGCAAAGAGGAAGTTTGTCCGGGAGTCGTTTACGGAAAAGCCGAGTTTTCTCAGCTCTTCTGCTGTCTTCTCCCTGGTCGTTATTATCTTTTAGCAGCATTCCTTTAAGTACCCGGTGTCAAGCACCGCAAACGGGCCGACCGCTGCCGACAGCCTGTTTATAGTGTAGGAATTGTAGGAATTCTTAACATCATTCAGGGCACGGATGAGGCGCCTGCTGCCAAAGGCATAGCCCACTCTCAGGCCCGCAAGGGACCTGGATTTTGAGAAGGTCTGGACAATGAGCAGGTTCTCGTACTTTTCAAGGAGCGGAAACGCAGTCTCCGCGCCGAAATCCACATAGGCCTCGTCCACCACAACAACGGAATCCCGGTTATTCTTCACTATGTATTCTACGAATTCCAGAGGCTCCGCAATGGAAGTGGGTGCATTGGGATTGCAGATCACAACGCCGCCGTTTTCGCAGACGTAGTCCTCCCTGTGCATCCTGAAATCCTCATCCAGGGGGATCTGCCTGAAGGGCACTCCAAATAGCTTTGCCCAGACATCATAGAAAGAGTAGGTGATATCCGGAAAGATCACCGGCTTGTCCGAGTTGAACAGCGCACGGAAGGCGGTTGCAAGGACATCATCCGAGCCGACTCCCACGAAAATGCGGTCCTCTTCGATGCCGTAAACCTTCGAGAGCGCCTCCACTATGGGCTCTGCGGATATTGCGGGGTAAAGCCTCAAGTCGTCTGCGTTAAACTCCTTTAAGGCACGCTCTACTCCCGGAGCCGGAGGATAAGGGTTCTCGTTGGTATTTAGTTTTATCTGTCCGGGGACCGAGGGCTGCTCGCCGGGGACATAGGGATCTATCTTTATGAGGTTGTTTTCCCAGGAATTCATTTTGTGCCTCCGTTTCGTCTTTACAGTCCAAACTCCTTCGCAAGCTTTTCGAAAGCAGGAAGGGAGCGCTCTATCATGGCGTGATCCACGCAGTAGGCGATCCTTACAAAACCCGCGCACCCAAAGGATGAGCCGGGAACAAGGAGCAGATTGTATTTCTTTGCACGGGCTGCAAACTCTTTGTCATCTTCGATGGGGCATTTCATGAAAAGATAAAAGGCACCGTCGGGCTTTACGCACTCAAAGCCAAGCTTTGTGAGGGTTCCGTAAAGGAGCTTGCGGTTTTTGTCGTAGGCGTCCACGTTCACTTTTGCGTCAAGGCACTTTGCCACCGCGAGCTGCATAAGGGAAGGGGCGTTTACAAAGCCAAGGATCCTGTTTGCCACATTTGCGGCATTTATTACTTCTTCGGCGTCGTCGAGTGTGTCGGGGATCACAAGGTAGCCTATACGCTCACCGGGAAGGGAAAGGGACTTACTGAAGGAGTATCCCACAACCGCATTGTGGTAGAACTTTGTAACGTAGGGCACTTCCACGCCGTCGTAAACAAGCTCTCTGTAGGGCTCGTCGGAAACGAGGTAGATAGAGGTCCCAAAGCGCTTCTCCGCACTTTCGAGGACTTTTGCCAGGTTTTCAAGGGTCTCCTTTGAATAAACAACGCCGGTGGGGTTGTTGGGAGTGTTTATGATAACTGCTTTCGTAGCCTTGTTAAGGACCTTCTCAAGCTCTGCAAGGTCCGGCTGGAATGTAGCGGTGTCCGGCTTTACGGCAACAAGCTTTCCGCCGAAATTTGCTACGTAGTTTCTGTATTCACCAAAGTAAGGGGCAAAGGTCACTACCTCGTCGCCCGGATCAAGGATGGTCTTTAAGATGACGTTAAGGCCTCCTGCCGCGCCGACTGTCATGAGGATGTTCTTCTGTCCGAAGGACGTACCAAAGCGCTTGTTGAGGGAATAGGCGATAGCCTGCCTTACTTCCTCGTAGCCTGCGTTGTTCATATAGCCGTGGACAAAACCGGGCTTTTCCGTGTCGAGCACAGCCTTTATGGCATTTGCTATCTCCTTTGGAGGCTCGACGCTCGGGTTTCCGAGACTGAAGTCGTAAACATTTTCAGCGCCGTAAAGCGCCGCCATGTTCTTGCCTTCCTCAAACATAGCCCTTATCACCGAGCTGCCTTTTACAAGTTCTTTCATACGTTCCGCGATCATGATCTGCCTCCGTTAAACTTATATGTTCTTCGCCTTATAGGAAACGCTGAACGGTTGCCCGATCCAGCGTTTCAGTAAGCATTTCTTTTGCTCAAGGCCTTTTTTCCTGTCCGCGCATGTCAACGATGGGTCCGCCTTTTTTGCGGATATAATCACCGGTGATGGTCACGCGTCCTATGTTCTCGTCCTTGGGGATCTCGAACATTATATCGAGCATAAAGTCCTCGATGATGGCTCTGAGGGCTCTTGCTCCTGTCTTTTGCTCTATTGCCAGTTCCGCTATGGCGTCGAGTGCGGAATCGTCGAAAACGAGATCCACCTCATCCATGGCAAGGAGCTTTTTGTATTGCTTTAATATAGCGTTCTTCGGCTCTGTAAGGATCCTCTTGTAGGACTCTTTTGTAAGGCCGCTTAAGGTGAACACTACGGGAAGACGTCCGAGAAACTCCGGGATCATGCCGAATTCGCGCAGATCCTCGGTCTTGACCTTTTTCAGGATGTCCGGATCGTCGTCGTATTTGTCCTTCAGGTCTGCGTCAAAGCCCATTGAAGAGTGCTCGTTGAGACGCTCCTTTATTATCCCGTCAAGATCCGGGAAAGCACCGCCGCAGATAAAGAGGATGTTTGATGTGTTCATGTTGGTAGTGGGCACCATAGCATTTTTGCTGGATGCGCCAACGGGAACCTCCACATCGCTCCCCTCAAGGAGCTTTAAGAGCCCCTGCTGTACGGATTCCCCGCTTACATCGCGGGATGTAGTGTTCCGTTTCTTTGCTATCTTATCGATCTCATCTATGAAGACAATACCTTTTTCAGCACGTTCAACGTCGTTGTCTGCAGCCGCAAGAAGCTTTGAGAGCACGCTTTCCACGTCGTCGCCAATATAGCCTGCCTCTGTGAGGGAGGTGGCGTCTGTGATGGCAAGGGGCACGTTAAGGACCTTTGCGAGTGTCTTGACAAGATAAGTCTTGCCGCAGCCTGTGGGCCCTATCATGAGCATATTTGACTTTTCGATATCGATACCGTCGTCTTCCGGCGCCATAACACGCTTGTAATGGTTGTAAACGGCTACGGACATGACTTTCTTTGCATATTCCTGGCCGATCACGTATTCATCAAGCTGGGCTTTTATAACGTGGGGCGGCGGAAGCTCGTCGATCTTAAGCTCCGGCACCGGATCCTTGGGCTTAGGCTTTTTCCGGATCCTCTGGCTGTCGGGGACATCCCCCATAACGCTGGAAGGATTGAAGATAAAGTGGAAAAGCGATGAACCAAAGGGGTTGCCGTCCACGGGGCGTCTGCCCTGTCCGGGCCTGTCGGCGGGGTTTACGGGCTGCTCCGGGGCTTTAGGCCCTTCGGGTGTTTTGGGGCCTTCCGGATCTGCTGTCTTTTCCGGAGTCTCTGTATCGGCTCCGTTGCCGGAAGCCCTTGTGCCCTCCGCATTCGCAGTCCCTTCGGTCCCCGCACCTGTTTCGCCCTCGCCGGGCTTGGGCTTTGCGGTAAAATCGAACGAAATCTTGCCGTCAAAATTGTTACCCGGGAAGATGGAGTTCAGATCCAGCCCCCCGAAAGGAAAGCCGCCGGCCAGCGAGTCGAAGGACCGCTGCAGGCAGTCCCTGCAAATGCTCAGGTTACCCGGCAGATGCAGGAGCTTTCCCGCTACGCTTTCTGTACGTCTGCACATTCCGCAGACTTCTTCGTACTGTTTGTTGTCTTCCAAATTTGTCACCTATTCTTGCGATCTTGCGATCAAACGTTAAATATACTTCCTCCGATGAACTCGCGGATAAGTGAGTTCTTCGGGATGTTTTCTGTGTTCATGCACAGGAAGTAGTCGAGGAACTTCAAAAGTCTCTTTGCTTCCGTGAACTCATCGCAGCTCTCATCGATCCCGAAAAGAAGGGGCTCCACAAACTGCTTTAATACAGGCAGCTCGTAGATCATAGCCGAGTTGAAGATAACATCGGCCTTCTCCTGGTAAGGGAAGATGTTGAGCTCTTCGCCGCGGCGTACCGAAGGCCACATGGCGATGGTGCTCCTCGCGTCTGTACCGCGGGTGCGCGCATCTCTTACGATACGGCGCAGCAGACGGCCGTCTGTAGTGGGGATCCTGTTGTGATCGTCGATGTTGAGCTGTGTAAGGGCGCTGATGTAGATCTTGAACTTGCTCTCTGCAGGCAGTGCGTAGGACATCTTATCATTAAGGCCGTGGATGCCCTCGATAACGAGCACGTCGTCCGGACCAAGTTTCTTTCTGTTGCCCTTGTATTCGCGCTTTCCGGTCTTGAAGTTGAACACGGGAAGCTCTACCTCTTCGCCCCTAAGGAGCGCTGTCATATCTTTGTTGAACTGCTCTACGTCTATGGCCTCAAGGCACTCGAAGTTGTAGTTTCCGTCCTCGTCCTTGGGCGTATCCTCGCGGTTCTTGAAATAGTCGTCAAGCCCGATGGGGTGCGGCTTAAAGCCAAGGGTGCGCAGCTGTATCGAAAGTCTGTGGGAGAAGGTTGTCTTTCCCGAAGATGACGGACCTGCGATCATGATGAACTTCTTGTTGCCCGAATCCCTGATCATCTCTGCGATCTCGCCGATCCTCTTCTCGATGAGGGCCTCCTGGATAAGGATGATATCCGAGCTCTGGCCTTCCGTGATCTCCTTGTTGAGCTGTCCCACGTTTTCGATGCCCATCATCCTGCCCCAGCGGTTTGCGCCCTGAAGGGTTGCAAAGAAGAGAGGCTTGTCCTCGAACTCGGGAAGCTCGTCCGGCTTCTTTACTGTGGGGAGAAGGAGCATAAAGCCTTCGCCGTATGCGAAAAGATCGAATATCTTAAGGATCCCGGCGCTTGTGGGCATATAGCCATAGAAATAATCCTCGTACCCGTCAAAGCTGTAGATGTTGGTACGGGAAGTGCGGCGGAACCTGAAAAGGCGCTCCTTGTCCGTCATCCCTCTCTTCGCGAAAAGCTCCACAGCCTCTGCCGTGCTTACGGAGCGCTTGCGGAAGGGGATATCCTCCGTGATCATCTCACGCATCTTGGCTTTAACGCCGTTTATCACCTCGGGTGTGATGGCGGTGCCTTCGGCCTCGCAATAGAGAGCGGGCCCTACCGAGTGCTCTACTTTGATCTGAACTTCTTTGCCGAGCTCGCGCTCAAAAGCACGGAGCATAACAAGGATGATGCCGCGGATGTATGTCTTGTGGCCGTCGCCGTCACCGATGGTGAGGAAGTCCACTTCGCAGTCCCTGTTAACGGTCTTGTTGAGCTCACGCAGTCTTCCGTCACGCGAAGCAAGGATGATATCATACGGGTATTCGCTTGCGAAATCCCGGCTAATGTCAAATAAGCTTGTCCCCTTTTTGTATTCTTTCTTTTTTCCTCTTACTGTTACTGTAATGTTGTCCATTTCTGTTCCTCCATACATTATTCAACCCTGAAGCAGTCCAGGGCTTCCTTTAAGAGCCTTACCTTCTTCTCAAAGACAGGCCTGCGTTCCCGTGCGCCTTCCGTGTCTTCTGACATGAGCTTGTTGTATACTCTCAAAGCTTTGCGATATTCGTGGCTCAGATATCTGTGGTATTCTTTATCGTTTGCCGCGGGAAGGAGCCTGCCGTATGCGATCTCGCACTCGCTGTACTTTTTTTTGCAGGTCCCTTTTTTTGCGTGTATAGAAAGATAAAACTTGTTGTAATCCACGCAACAGGCCTCTTCGCAGATATCAAACCCGAGGTCGAAAACACAGCGCCTTACAAGGTCTATGTCCGACTGGGGCTGTAATACCAGCTCTGAAGCGCTTTGGGCGGTTGCTTTGCCTCTCGTGAGGATCTCCGATATGAGGCTGCCCCCCATTCCCGATATGAGGATGCAGTCTGCCTCGAGGGGCTTAAGGTTATCAAGCCCGTCCGAGAGCCTTGTCTCTATCTTGTCTTCGTAGCCGCACATCTTAATGTTTTTGGCGGCAGCCCGTAAAGGGCCTTCACGCAGATCCATTGCGATACAGCCCGCAACTTTTCCGTTTTCTGTAAGCCATATGGAGGTGTGCGCGTGATCACAGCCTACGTCGGCCACACGTACGCCGGGGGTTACCATCATAGCGCTCATCATGAGCCTTGCCGAAAGTCTCATAATCCCTCCACACCGGCCTCTTGGACCGGTTCTATAAAATGGGATACCACTTTCCCGGGTATCCCGCAGGGTTCAAAATCAATCTTCAAGGAAATCCCTGAGCCTTCTGCTCCTGGTAGGATGGCGCAGCTTTCTTAAGGCCTTTGCCTCTATCTGCCTGATACGCTCACGCGTAACCTGGAACTCGCGTCCCACTTCTTCAAGGGTGCGTGCCCTTCCGTCGTCAAGGCCGAAGCGGAGCCTTATTACTTTGCGCTCCCTCTCTGTAAGGGTGTCAAGGACATCCATGAGCTGTTCCTTTAAGATGGCTGCTGCCGCTGCCTCTGCGGGAACGGGCACGTTGTCGTCCTTTATGAAATCGCCGAGATGGCTGTCTTCCTCTTCGCCGATAGGGGTTTCAAGGGATACAGGCTCCTGGGAGATGTTCTGGATCTCGCGGACGCGCTCTACGGGAAGTCCCATCTCTTCTGCTATCTCCTCGGTGGAAGGCTCGCGGCCGAGCTCCTGGAGCATCTGGCGCTGAACGCGGATAAGTTTGTTTATCGTCTCCACCATATGAACGGGGATACGGATGGTCCTTGCCTGGTCGGCGATGGCTCTTGTAATGGCCTGACGGATCCACCATGTTGCGTAGGTACTGAATTTGTAGCCTTTGCGATAGTCGAATTTATCTACAGCCTTGATGAGGCCAAGGTTGCCTTCCTGGATAAGATCAAGGAACTGCATGCCACGTCCCACGTAGCGCTTCGCGATACTTACAACGAGACGCAGGTTTGCCTCTGAAAGCTTCTTTTTAGCTTCTCTGTCGCCCTCTTCCATCCGCTGGGCCAGCTCGATCTCCTCTTCCGCCGAAAGGAGCGGAACCTTGCCGATCTCTTTAAGATACATGCGGACGGGATCCTCGATGCTCACGCCCTCCGGAACGGAAAGGTCGATCTTAGAAAGATCGGCTTCCTCGTCGTCGAGTACGATCTCGGCATCGTCGATATCCTCGATATCCGGCACCTTGAACACGTCAACACCGTTTCTCTCAAGATAGTCGATTATCTTGTCGAAGCGGTTCGCGTCAAGCTCCATATCCGCGAAGAAATCGTTGATCTCCTGATAATCCAGTACGCCTTTTTTGTTCTTTGCAAGCGTAAGGAGCTCTTTCAGGCGATCGTTAAAGCTTTGCTGTTTCTCTTCCATGTGACTTTTTCCCCTTTTGGATGTCATTTTATTTTGAAATTTGCTTTTTTTAATTCGTTTCGTTTTTTCTCGATCTCGACCAGAAGATTAAGGTCGCCGGATTCCTCCGCGGCGTTTTCCCTGTCTTCAAGCTCTTTGTCGAGGATGTGCCTTACCATGTCGGAAAACATCTTTTCCCTGCCTCCCTCGCTGGTAGCCGGGAGCTGGTCGTAGGCAAAGATATCGGCAACTTCCGATTGCTCCTCTTCGTCGAATTCCTCAAGGATGACGGCGGGATTGATCTTTTCTTTTTCGCTTGAGTAGATCTTTTCCGCCACTTTTCCAAACAGTCCTGTAAACTGTGATGGATCCACGTATTTCTTTAACGCCAGAAGGATGTCCTTTTCTGCGGCAGCCCAGGTGAGAAGGCTCTTTTGGGCCTTCGTGAGAGCGGAATCCGCTTTCCTCTTGAGTTTTTGCTCGAAGGATACCTCCGCGCGCTCTTCCTCCTGCTGTTCCCTGTTCCGCACAGTCTCAAGGTTTGCGTTGACCTTGCGTTTCAGGGGCTCGAGGTCCATCCTGTATCTGTCCTTAACATACTCCGTGTAATTGGCGCGTTCCATATCGTCGCTGAATTCCGCGAGACGCAGCGCCAATTCGTTCTGGAATTTTGTTTTCTCGTCGGGGTCCGCAAGGTTGTACTTGGCTTCCATGCGGTCTACCTCAAATTCGAAGGACGGCTTTGCATCGAGGATGCGCTTCTCGTATTCCTCCGGCCCGAACTTCTTCATAAACTCGTCAGGATCCTTGCAGGGGCTCATATTTAAGACCTTGCAGGTGATCCCGGCCCTTTTGAGGATCGGGATGGCACGGAGCGCAGCTGCGATGCCGGCTTTATCGCTGTCGAAGGTAAGGACAACGTTTTTAGTGTATTTGGCTATTTCCCTGGCGTGGAGGCCCGTAAAGGCTGTCCCTAGGGCGGCTACGGAGTTTTCAAAGCCCGCGCACCACAGCGCGATAACGTCCATATATCCCTCGCAGATAAGGAAATAGGGTTTTCTGCTCTTCTTTGCGTCCGCAAGGCCGTAGAGAGTCTTGCCCTTTTCAAAGATGTCGCTTTCCTGGGAGTTCAGGTATTTGGGCTCGCCCTGGCCCATTACACGGCCGCCGAAGCCAAGGACACGGTTGTTCGGGTTCATGATGGGATACATCACGCGGTTCCAGAACTTGTCGTGGCCGCCCCGCTTTTCGTCTATGGCGCAAAGGCCGCTCTTTACTATGAGCTGATCCGGATAATCCTTGGATCTCAAATATTTGTAAAGGCTGTCGCCGGAAGCATCGGAGTAACCGAGACCGTAGTGGTTCAAGGCTTCGTCGGACAGGCCCCTTTCGCGGAAATACCGCAGGCCGTTAGCGCCCGCAGGGGACCGGAGCAGCCTGTAGTAGAAGGCCGCCGCGTCCTTATTTATTTCGTAGAGCTGTTCCCGTTCGCGCCGTCTCTTTTCCTCCGCAGGAGAATAAGTGTTCTGCGGAAGCTCGACGCCGCCCCTTGCGGCAAGCTGCTGCAGGGCTTCGACCCAGGAAATGTTATCGTACTTTTCCACGAACTTTATGACGTTTCCGCCCACACCGCAGCCGAAGCACTTGAAGATCTGCCTTGACTGGTTAACGGACATGGAGGCGGTCTTTTCGCCGTGGAAAGGGCAAAGGCCCATGTAGTTTGCGCCTTTTTTCGTAAGGTGCATCCTTTCGCCGATAACATCGACTATGTCATTACGGGACAGCACTTCTTCTATCACGCTGTCATCATAACGCATAACTGTTTACCTTTGTTTCATCAATATACGGACCAGCTGGTGGGGATGGTGGCCTCACGGAACTTGGTGATGGCGTAGCTGTCCGTCATGCCTGCGACATAGTCGCAGACTGCTCTTTCTACCGTTGCTTTCCCGCTCATATAAAGAGTTATATACTCCTTCGGGAGCAGGTCAACATGGTCGCAATAGTAGCTGTAGAGCTGTTTTATCATAGATTCAGCCTTCCCCTCCTGCCCTTTGGCGATGGGGTTGGTGTAAACGTATGCAAACATAAACTCACGCAGTTCCTTCATGGCTCCCGCCACTTCTTCGGACTGGACGATATCGTTTATGCCTTCGCTGTTATCTATTATGTCGTGGATAAGTGTGTCGAGACGGTCGGAAACGTTTTTGCCGAGTGTCTCAACAACGGACTTTGGAAGGGACTCTTCGGAGATGATATCCGCACGGATGGCGTCGTCCACATCATGGCTGATGTAGGCGATCTTGTCGGAAAGCCGCACAACTCTGCCTTCGAGGGTCGCAGGGATAGTGTTTACCTGGTGGTTGAGGATGCCGTCACGCACTTCCCAGGTGAGGTTCAGCCCCGCCCCGTCGCGCTCGATGAGCTCGACAACACGGACGCTCTGCTCATAGTGTCTGAAGCCCTCAGGGTATATCTCGTTCAGCGCGCGCTCGCCGGCGTGGCCGAAGGGCGTGTGCCCGAGGTCGTGGCCGAGAGCTATGGCCTCCGTAAGCTCCTCGTTGAGGCGCAGGGCCTTTGCAATGGTCCTTGCGATCTGTGAAACCTCAAGGGTGTGGGTGAGACGCGTCCTGTAGTGATCGCCTTCCGGCTCAAGGAAAACCTGCGTTTTCCCCTTCAGACGCCTGAAGGACTTGGAATGCAGGATCCTGTCCCTGTCACGCTGGTACACAGGCCTCATATCGCAAGGCTCTTCGTATACATCCCGCCCCTTGGACTGGTCGCTGAAGGCCGCATAAGGCGAAAGTATAAGATGTTCACGCTGTTCCTGTTTTTCCCTGATATTCATACGTAAGCCCCCTTAGCTCTGTAAAGAGTATCTTCGGTTTAATAAGGTCCTCAATAATGATTATTTCCGATGGCTTTCCGTTTTTCCTACCACTTTTCAAAATACCGCGAAAAATATTGCGGAAAAATGAGCGGAAGGAAACGCAAGCGGATGCAGGCCCCGGAGGGGTGCCTGCGGGGTTTGGGCCCCGGGGTTAGTGCCTGCGGGTTTGGGCCTCCGGGCGTTACCTGTAGTTTGGCAGGTACTGCTTTGTGCCTTCGATCATATCGTCGGCCAGTTTCTGGGCGGAAGCCTCAGAAATCCTGCCGCGGAGCAGCGGATCGTGCTTGAAGGCTTCATAAAGCATATTCCTGTCGCCGTTCACAGCCGCTTTCAGGGTGCGCTCATGGTTGTCAACGTGTGGCATCACAAGGGTCCTGATGTTATCCGGAAGCGCTCCCGCATGTACCGGACGCACGGAATTGCGGCTAAAATATGCGTTTGTCTCCACAACAGCGGTCTCAGGCAGGTTTTCGATCTGCTTTGCTGTGTTGGGAAGGTTCACATTGCTGATAAGGTCGCAGAGTCCGCAAAGGGCGCGGATCAGCATAACGCCCTCTTCGCCCGTATCCTTAAGCTCGAGAGGCTTGCCGCCTGCCAGCTCTTTGCTCTTTTCAAGACGGCGCTTAAGGTCCTCTTTTCTCCACTTCACCGTGGTAAGGCCGAAATTCCAGGACTTTACGGTCTCCGGGTCTTTTAAGTAGAGGTTGCCGGGCATAAACTCAACAAGGTGTCTGTCGCCCGCTGCGGCGATGAGGCCGTATTTCATGAAAAGGTCGAACTTTACGCGGTTCAGGCACTCAAAAGTGTTATTGGGATCGTATTTTTCACCAACAAAGAAGCCCTCATCAAAGTGCTCCTCGATGTATTTCCTGTATACCGGGAAGAGGTCGATCCCCTTGTAGGAAGCGGCGTCAAACCAGGTAAAATGGTTTATTCCGAGCACATTTATCTTGATATCGTGGAAGTTTTCAACGTTTGCGATGCCGGTTTTGTTGACTATGCCGCGCAGAACCTTCTGTGTGCCGAAAACTTCGTGACAGCAGCCAAAAGCCTTGATCTGCGGGAATGCGTAGTAAAGGGTCTTAACGCAGACCGACATGGGGTTCGTGTAGTTGATGACCCATGCGTCGGGGCAGTAGCGCTTTATCCCCTCCGCGATCTCGATGAACATAGGGATGGTGCGCTGTGCGCGCATGATGCCGCCGGGGCCGGCGGTGTCGCCTACGGACTGGTACACGCCGAGACGCTCGGGGCAGTGCACGTCCACCTCCATCTCGTCGAAGGTTCCGGGAAGGATCGAGATCACCACAAAATCCGCGCCGGTGAGGGCTGTTTCAAGGGAATCGTAAACCTTGTAATCCCATACTCCCACAACATCTTTGCGGTTTTTCAAGGCGTTGCCGATAGCCTCGTTTGCTTTTGCGGCAGCCATATCAATGTCATAAAGGGCCACCTCGCCCGACAGATCCTCGCACTTTGCAAGGTCTGTCATAAGCGTCCAGGCCCAGCCGCGGGAGCCGCCGCCTATGTAGGTAAGTTTGATGTCCTTCATTTTTCCGTCAACGTAGTTCATATTATCCTCCGGTATTTCAGTATTTTCTATGTTAGTCCGCTAATTCCGCGTCGGGTAGGCGGGCTGTATTGTTTGCGTTGTTCCGCGTCCGGTAGGCGGACTGTTTTGTTTGCGTTATTCCGCGTCCGGTAGGCGGACTGATTTGTTTGCGTTATTCCGAGTCCGGTGGGCGGACTGTTTTGTTTGCGTTATTCAACGTCCAGGATGCGGGCGATTCCGTCGCAGACTCTGAATTTGATCTCGACCCCGGCAAAGTTGAAGCCGTAGACCCTTTCCGGGTCATCCTGGTAATGAGGTCTCGGGTCCTCTGCAAGGATTCCCTTTAGAGCCTCATATTGCGTCGGGTTAAATTTGGATTTAACTTTTTCTTCGGCCTCAGCAGAAACGCTGACTTTAAGCCTGTAGTCGGTGTTTCGGCCTGTAAAGCCTGCTGTGGCTTCCGGTTTACAGTCCGCGTAGGGTATATAGGGCTTTATATCAAAGACGGGCGTTCCATCTAGCATGTCGCCACCGCCGAGCACAAGAACAGGCCCGTTTTCCCCGTCTTTTTTGATCTCAAAGAGTCTTACGCAGGAAAGCCCGATATTGTTAGGTCTGAAGGGCGACCTTGTGGCAAACACCCCAAGTCTTTCGTTTCCTCCGAGACGTGGGGGCCTGACCGTTGGGGACCAGGCATCCCTGTGGGCTTCGGAAAAGTCCCATATCACCCAGATGTGCGAGAACTCTTCAAGGCCTCTTAACGCGTTTTCATCCCGGTATTCCGGCTCGAAGACAAGAAGGGAGCGCAGTTCTTCCACCAGTCCGGATTGTCTCGGAATCCCGAACTTGCTTTCAAAATCGCTCCTTATATGCCCTATTGCCTTGAATTTCCGCTCTTCTTCCACGTTTCAGCCTCACATCGGATTATCTTATTATTTTATCAAAAAGCCCCTCAAAAATCAATGTTTTTGTTCCGCCACTCCCGACCACCGCCCGCCGGAAGCAGCAACCGGAAGCCCCGCCATAAGTCGAGCACCCTGGGCAATTGCTGCGTCCAGCTGCTCGCCGGAAGCCAAGCGCCACCGGGCAGTGTGCAAACAACGGCTCCGCGACTAAGGTTCTTCCGGCGCCTCGCTTAACGGGGCCTTAGCGGTTTAAGCGCACGGCCCCTACTCGGCTTGGAACAACCTAAGGGCTCCGCCTATCAGTTTGCCCACTGCCCGGTGGCGCTTTGCTTCCTGAGTTTGCTGTTTGAAACTGACGCAGAGCGACCGGCGTGGGAAAATGGCTTATCCCGTCTGTTCATAACAGAAATGTACCCCAACTGGCAAGAATGGCAGGTTTGGGGTAACAAATTCCTGCCACGAAGCCGGGTTTTGCTTTGTTGAATAGCAGCTTTGTTACCCTAAACGATCAAAACCCGCCGTTTAGGGTACAAAAGTTTCTTTGGAATGAGCGTAAATGGAATCCGAAGTGTACCCTAAACAGCCGAAAAGTCCGGTTTGGGGTAACAAGTTCCTGCCGCGAAGCCGGATTTTTCTTTGTTGAATAGCAGCTTTGTTACCCTAAACGATCAAAACCCGCCGTTTAGGGTACATAATCAGGTTCCGGTGACCACCCTCCGGGTCGGTCCAACCACAGAACCGTCCTCCGGGTCCCCCGGGACGGGGACCCGGAGGCAATTCAAAGTAAAGTTCCTATTGCGTTTCTGACGATTTTAGGGTAAGATATTCTTCGATACAGCGAAATCGTTTTCGCTAATATGTATTGGAGGATAAAACGTAATGAAATACGGCTATTTTGACGAGAAGAACAGAGAATATGTCATCACAAGACCTGACACCCCCTCTGCATGGGCAAACTACCTCGGCTCCCCCGAGTACGGCGCCATCATTTCAAACAACGCAGGCGGCTACAGCTTTGTAAAATCCGGCGCCAACGGACGTATCATCCGCTACAGGTTCAATTCTGTCGCGCTTGACCAGCCCGGCCGCTACATCTACATCAAAGACAAAGACTTAAGTGACGGAAAGACCTCCGAATACTGGTCCGCGTCCTGGGCTCCTGTATGCAAACCGCTTGATAGCTATAAGTCGGAATGCCGCCATGGTACAGCCTACACCGTTATCTCCTCCGAATACAGGGGGATCGGCGCAGAGACCACTTACTACGTTCCCCTCGGTGCAACCCACGAAGTATGGCACCTCAAGCTCACAAACAATAGCGACAGGGAAAGAAAGCTTGCCGTTACCGGCTATTGCGAATTCGTGAATGACAACAACTACGAGCAGGATCAGGTAAACCTGCAGTACACGCTGTTCATCACACATACATACTTCAAGGATAAATTCATACTCCAGAAGCAGAACGAAAACTTCCACAACCCCAACAATGAGCGTTTCCTCGGGCTTGCGCGCCAGAAGGTTACGGCTTACTGCGGCGACCGCGACAAGTTCGTCGGCCCTTACAGAAGCTATGCAAACCCTGTCGGCATCGAAGAAGGCTTAAAGGGCGACTTAAACTACTGCGACAACTCCTGCGGCGCGCTTGAGACGGACATCACTCTCGCACCCGGCGAAACCGCTGAGTTCACCTATGTTCTTGCACAGAAGCCCGAAAAGGTAGCAGCAGAGCTTATCGAGCGTTATGAGGACAAGGGTATTGTTGCAAAAGAGCTTGCAGAGCTCAAGGATTACTGGCATTCAAAGCTTGATACCTTCCAGGTTCACACCCCTGATGATAACTTCAACAACATGGTAAATGTCTGGAACGCATACAACTGCTTCATCACCTTCACCTGGTCGAGAGCGGCTTCCTTCCAGTACTGCGGCCTTCGAAACGGCTTCGGTTACCGCGACACCGTGCAGGATATCCAGGGCATCATCCACCTCGCTCCCGAGATGGCTGCAGACCAGATCCGCTTCATGCTCTCCGCACAGGTTACGAACGGTGCAGGCCTTCCGCTTGTTAAGTACACACACAACGCAGGCCACGAGAACACACCCGACGATCCCGAATACGTAAAAGAGACAGGACACCCGAGCTACCGCGCAGACGACGCTCTCTGGCTGTTCCCGACCGTTTACAAATACATTTCCGAATCCGGAAACATCGCATTCCTCGACGAAGAGATCTTCTATGCCAACAACGGCGAGAAGGGTACTGTTTATGACCATTTGAAGAGAGCCATCAGCTTCTCCATGAACAACCTCGGAAACCACGGAATGCCCGCAGGTCTGCATGCAGACTGGAACGACTGCCTGCGCCTCGGCAAGAAGGGCGAGTCCACTTTCGTCGCATTCCAGCTCGTTTATGCTATCAAGATCTTAAAGAAATACGCAGAATTAAAGAACGACACAGAATATATCAAATATCTCGACGAGATCGCAGCTAAGCTTGATTCGATCCTTGCAGACTGCTGGAACGAAGACAGATGGATCCGCGGCTACAAGGAAGACGGCGTAGTCATCGGTAAGAGAACGGATCCCGAAGCTTCCATGTGGCTCAATCCCCAGTCCTGGTCCGTTATCGCGGGCTTTGGTACAAAGGAACAGCAGGAAACCGCAATGGAGAGCGTTCACCGCGAGCTCAACACTCCTTACGGCGCAATGGTTATGTATCCCGCTTACGAGAACCACGGCTTCAACGGCGCTCTCATGACCTGCTTCAACAAGGGCGTTAAGGAGAATGCAGGTATCTTCTCGCAGCCTCAGGGCTGGCTGATCCTGGCTGAAGCAAAGCTCGGACACGGCAACCGCGCATACATGTACTGGACCGAAGCCGCTCCCGCAACCTACAACGACAAAGCAGAGCACCGCGCTCTTGAACCTTATGTTTACGGCCAGTTCGTTGAGGCAAAGGACAGCCCGTTTGCAGGCCGCGCACACGTGCACTGGCTCACAGGTACCGCTTCCACCGTTATGGTTGGTACCGTTGAAGGTATCCTCGGCTTCAACCCCGAGGCAGAAGGCCTTGTTATCGATCCTTCCATTCCCTCCGCATGGACAGAATACACCATGGAAAAGACCTTCCGCGGCAAGAAACTTAACATCACCGTAAAGAACCCTCAGGGCAACCAGCACGGCGTAAAGGCTGTTACAGTTAACGGCGAAAAAATAGATGGCATTCTCATCAAGGACAGCATCCTTAAGGCTGAGAATACGATCGTGATCGAGCTTTAATAAATGCGATAGCATTTATTAAAGTGATACTTCTTGAGGAGCATAGCGAGTCAAGAAGGGAGCCCTAAAAAATTACAAGCAGCCCGGTCAAATCCTCACCGGGCTGTTCATATCTATGACTATGCTTTATTTTCCAAGATTTATCCAAAATACCGGGCGCACGCATCCCTGTTCAGCTAAGACGTTGTATCCGATAACATTTATAACACCGTCCCAGTACACATTTGCGGAATAATTTCCCCTGCTGCCTACT
>JAGDCQ010000111.1 GCA_017958465.1 Lachnospiraceae bacterium | reverse complement strand
TATAGCCGGAGGCCTAACAGATGAGGCTGCAGAGAAACTTGTTGATCTCTTTAAGAACTTTACACTTGAGATAAACGGTACTAAAGGCTTTGAAAGCGCCCAGACCAGCACAGGCGGTGCCTTGCCTTCCTGTCTTGATAAGGAGAGCCTTGAATCGCTTAAAGTTAAAGGGTTATATATTACCGGAGAGCTTGTTGATGTTGACGGGATCTGCGGAGGCTACAACCTCCATTTTGCCTGGGCAAGCGGCATGAAGGCCGGAAAAGCCTGTTCAGAAAGCCTCTGCTGAGGGCTGATCAGATACCGCGCAGAAATTCTCGACCAAAGCTCAAACAGATACCGCGCAGAACAACGCAGAAAGGGGTAAAATGCTCAGGATCGATAAAATAGTATTAGCGCCGGGCTACACGGAAAAAGACCTAAAAAAAGCAATCCTTGGCGTTTTACGGGTAACAGGCGGCGAGCTGTTTAGCTATGAGATAAACAAAAAGTCCATAGACGCGAGGAAAAAGGATTTTGTCCATTACCTTCTGACTGTCGACGTATGCCTTAAAAACCCTTCACTTGAAAAAAACATTGCCCGAAAGAACAAACAGGTGACAATTGCTGAAAAGTTCGAATACGGTGAAGGGGTAACTATCCCGAAAGACACTGCAAAGCCACGGGTCCTGATAGCTGGAGCCGGTCCTGCGGGCCTGTTTTGCGCTTATTTCCTTGCTAAATACGGCTTTTCACCCGTGCTTATCGAACGCGGGGATGATATAGCAAAACGTACGGAAAAGGTGGAGGAGTTCTGGAAAACCGGAGTCCTTGACCCGGAATCCAACGTCCAGTTTGGAGCCGGTGGAGCAGGCACATATTCCGACGGAAAACTGAACACCGCAATAAAGGACACAAGCGGCCGCATCCGCGCCGTGCTAAAGGCCTTTGTTGAATGCGGAGCCCCGGAAGATATCCTGTATAACGCAAAGCCGCATATCGGAACAGATGTCTTGAAGACAGTTGTTTCAAATATGATCGGCAAAATAACCGAAATGGGCGGAAAAGTCCTTTTCAGGACGATGTTAAAGGATATTAAAACAAAAGACGGCAGGGTGACTGCCGGTGTTTTTGCCTCGGGTGAGGAGTGGCCCTGTGACGCCATTGTCCTTGCAATCGGCCACAGTGCACGGGATACCTTTAATATGCTTTATGAAAAAGGCATCTTGATGGAGCCAAAGGATTTCGCCGTGGGCTTAAGGATCGAGCATCCTCAGGAAATGATAAACGCCGATCAGTACGGCAGCTTTGCCGGGCTTTTGCCTGCAGCGCCCTATAAGCTCACGTATACCACAGAAAGCGGGCGGGGTGTCTATTCCTTTTGCATGTGTCCGGGAGGCTATGTTGTGAACGCCTCTTCGGAAAACGGAAGGCTTGCCGTAAACGGCATGAGCTACAGGGCAAGAGACTCTAAGAATGCAAACAGCGCCCTTATCGTAACGGTTGGCAAACAGGATTTCGATGGTTTTGATCCCCTTTCCGGAGTAAGGTTCCAGCAAAAGCTAGAAGAATCCGCATTTAGAAGTGCCGACGGTGCTGTCCCCCAGCAGCTCTTAAAGGATTTCAATACCGGGACAAAAAGCTCCGCCTATGGAGATTTTGGCTCCTGTGTACGGGGAAGAGCGGGCTTTGCGGATTTAAACCGTGTATTACCCGAAGCCGTAGCAAAGAGCCTCAAAGAGGCCATCCCTCATTTTGAGAAGACTCTTCCCGGTTTTGCAAGATGTGACGCTATCCTTTCGGGAGTGGAATCGAGGACATCATCACCTTTGAGGATCTTAAGGAACGAACATAAACAATGCAATATATTAGGGCTTTATCCCTGCGGTGAAGGCGCGGGATACGCGGGCGGCATAGTTTCAGCAGCCGTTGACGGGATAAAAGTGATGGAAGAGATAGCACAGATCACAGAAAGAAGGAATTAGAAAAATGCCCATAACAGATGACGAGATAAAACGGATAAACGAGCTCTATCACAAACAAAAGAGCGAAGAGGGCCTTTGCGAAGAGGAAAAAGCGGAACAGCAGGCCTTAAGGCAAAAATATGTGGAGTCCATAAGGGCAAACCTCCGCTCAAACCTTGATTCCATAAGGGTCAAGAGACCGGACGGCTCCCTAGAGCCCCTTAAAAGAAAGAAAAAGTAACAAAGAGGTATTTATGCGTCAGCAAATAGATATAAGCGCGGAAGAATCCGCAAAGCAGCTTCAATTTGCCCATCTTTTGAAGGAACGCCTTGACACAAAGAGACAGGCCCTTGGCAGGGATCTCACCTACCATATTGAGACCTTCGGGTGCCAGATGAACGCAAAGGATTCCGAGAAACTTGCGGGGATCCTCGAGACCATCGGCTACAAAGAGACTGAAGACGAAAACGCGGATATAGTCCTTTACAATACCTGTACTGTCCGTGAAAACGCCAACAACAGGGTTTACGGAAGGGTCGGTTTTCTCGGAAAACTAAAGAAAAAGAAGCCCGATATGAAGATCATCCTCTGCGGCTGTATGATGCAGGAACAGCATGTTGTTGAGAAGATCAAGTCCAGCTACAGGTTTGTTGATATAATCTTTGGGACTCATAATATATATAAGCTTGCGGAGCTCCTTTACGAGCAGGAAAACAGCGACGGGATGTGCATCGACATTCAAAAGGACGCGGACAGGATAGTGGAAAACCTGCCTTCCGCAAGGAAGTATTCCTTCAAGGGCGGCGTGAACATCATGTATGGCTGCAACAATTTCTGCAGCTATTGTATAGTCCCTTATGTCCGCGGGAGAGAGCGCAGCAGGCGCCCGGACGATATCCTTCAGGAAATCCGCGAGATGACGGAAAACGGCGTAAGCGAAATAATGCTCCTTGGGCAGAATGTAAACTCCTACGGTCACGGGCTTGAAGAAAGCATCAACTTTGCAGGGCTTCTTGAAAAGGTTTGCAGGATAGATAAAGTAAAGCGTGTCCGCTTTATGACACCTCATCCTAAGGACCTGACAGACGATATCATAGAAGTGATCGCAAGAGAGCCGAAGGTTTGCAACCACGTGCACCTGCCCCTGCAATCCGGGTCAAGCCGCCTGTTAAAGCTCATGAACCGTCATTACACAAAAGAGGACTACCTTGCCCTTACAGAGAGGATAAAAGCCGGGATCCCCGGAGTTTCCCTCACCACCGATATAATAGTCGGTTTCCCCGGCGAGACGGAAGAGGACTTTGAGGAAACTCTTGATGTAGTAAAAAAAGTCCGCTTTTCAAGCGCCTTTACATTTATCTATTCAAAAAGGACAGGGACACCTGCCGCAAAGATGCCGGATCAGGTGCCGGAAGAGGTAGTAAAAAAACGTTTTGATCGTTTGTTAAAGACCATTTCCGATATTTCCGCAGAGATCACAGAAGAGGCTGTCGGAAATATCGAAAACGTTTTAGTAGAAGAAAAGAGCTCACAGGGAGAAGGCTATGTAACAGGAAGGCTTGCAAATAACCTCCTTGTCCATTTTAAAGGGGATGAATCCCTCCTCGGATCCTACGTGGATGTTAAGCTCCTCGAGGCTAAAGGTTTTTATTATATCGGAGAAATATTTTCTTGACACGGTATTTGAAAACAGATAAAATATGATGTTGTATTTTGTACAATGAAAACTAAATAAAGGAGGTGCTCCTGTGGGTGATATATTACCGTACATTATCGCTTGTTTAATCACAGCCGTAGTTGTTGGTGTAATTGTCTGGATCGCAGCCGTATCCTACCGCAAGAAGGTCGTAGAGGCCAAGATCGGCGGTGCTGAGGAAAAAGCGCGTGAGATTATAGATGAAGCATTAAAAACTGCAGATGCAAAGAAAAAAGAAGCATTACTTGAAGCGAAGGAAGAAGCTCTGAAGAGTAAAAACGAATTAGAGCGCGAAACCAGGGAACGCAGAAACGAGCTTCAGCGATATGAAAAGAGGGTACTCCAGAAGGAAGAAAGTCTTGACCGTAAGGCAGAAGCCATGGAAAAGAAAGAATCCAAGCTGAATCAGACAGAGCAGCAGCTGGAAAAGACCCGTGCAGAATTAGACACGTTTTATCAGAAACAGGTAGAAGAACTGGAAAGGATTTCAGGACTGACCTCCGAACAAGCTAAAGAGTATCTTTTTAAGACTGTTGAAGGTGAGATCAAACACGAAACTGCCGTTCTTATCAAGAACATGGAGCAGAAGGCAAAGGAAGAAGCAGACAAGAAGGCTAAGGACTTCGTGGTAACGGCCATCCAGAGATGTGCCGCAGATCACGTTGCCGAGGCATCGATCTCTGTTGTACAGCTTCCCAACGACGAAATGAAAGGACGTATCATCGGACGAGAGGGCAGGAACATCAGGACCCTCGAGACTATGACAGGTGTAGACCTTATCATAGACGATACCCCCGAAGCCGTTGTGCTTTCGGCATTTGATCCTGTAAGACGTGAAGTTGCCAGGATCGCTCTTGAGAAACTCATCGTGGACGGACGTATCCATCCGGCCAGGATCGAGGAAATGGTTGAGAAGGCACAAAAGGAAGTTGAGGCCATCATCCGCGATGCCGGAGAAGCCGCTCTTCTCGAGACCGGTGTACACGGACTTCATCCCGAGCTTGTAAGACTGCTCGGAAAGATGAAATTCCGTACAAGCTACGGTCAGAATGCATTAAAGCATTCCATCGAGGTTTCACTGCTTTCAGGTCTCCTTGCCGGAGAGCTCGGCGCAGACGTTCGTCTCGCAAAGAGAGCAGGTCTCCTGCATGATATCGGCAAGTCCATCGACCATGAAATGGAAGAGGGGACTCACGTATCGATCGGCGTTGATCTTTGCCGCAAGTACAAGGAAAATGCCATCGTTATCAATGCAGTCGAGGCACATCACGGCGATGTTGAACCTCAATCCGTTATCGCCTGCATCGTACAGGCTGCAGATGCCATTTCCGCAGCAAGGCCCGGTGCCCGTCGTGAAACACTTGAGATCTATACAAATCGTCTTAAACAGTTGGAAGATATCGCAAACAGCTTTAAGGGAGTCGAGAAGTCCTATGCGATCCAGGCAGGCCGCGAAGTTCGCGTTCTTGTAACACCCGAGCAGATCAATGATGATGATATGGTCCTGCTCGCAAGGGATGTTGCGAAACGTATCGAGTCCGAACTGGAATATCCGGGACAGATCAAGGTCAGCATAATCAGAGAATCCAGGATTGTCGATTATGCAAAATAAGCATGCAATACAAAGAGAGTCGCTTGGCGGCTCTCTTTTTAGCTTGTTATTTTTTTATTGCAAAGACTACCTGAAACGGATACAATAAATCTAATAAATAATAGGGGGCGGATGGCGTATCCGTAGTTATCATGTTTAATAATCTAAAAACCAAACTTTTCATAGCTTCCTTTCTTGTCCTTCTTGGTTGCTCCTTTGGCAACGCTTTTGTTCTGAAAGCCGCTGCCGGCACGACTTTTAAGAACCTTACGGACGGAACGGAGCTTTCCTATTCAAAGGACCTTTTGAAGTACATAGTTAACGGAAAGGAAACGGCGCTTGAAGGCGGGCTTTCCCTGTACGGAGACAGCGGAGCGGCCCTTGCTCCCGCTACCGAGCTTTTCCAGACAGAGCTTTATTCCGAGTGCACCTTCTCCATAAAAGACAGCTCCGTTACTTATTCCTTTGGCGATAAGGCAGTGAAGATCAAAGTAGGCTCGAAAAACGCAGTGATAAACGGCGAAGCCGCAGAGCTTAAGGAAACGCCTGTGGTTTTAAGGGATGACACCGGCGTTGCAAGGCTCTATATCCCTTCAAGGGCGGTTGCTGAAGCCCTCGGCTCCGATTACAGCTGGGACAAGGCCTCAAACACCGTCTCTTTAAGCTCTCTTTCTAAGCTTCACCTCCTTCGTGACAACTCAGACGAGCCTATGATGGTTAAGCTTAAGAGCACTGCAAAAACTGAGGATGTTTCCGTAAAGGACAACTTTAAGATAGTTAAAAAGTCGCTCTACGGCGATGAAGTCTATACAAGACAATTGCTCATAACGCTTCCCGGCGAACACGCAGAGGAATACAAAAACGATAAATTCTTCTCCCACAACAACGAGATACTTTCCATGAAAGTTGAAAACGTTGAAGGGAATACCGTTTTCACCTTTGATACATCTGTTATCAGGGCCTGTGTACCCACAGTCAAGGGTAACACCCTTATGCTGGATTTCAAGGCTCCGTGGGAGGTTTATAAAAAGATAGTCGTTATCGACCCCGGCCACGGCGGGCTTGACGGCGGCGCAGTCAGGGACGAGTACATAGAGAAATACATTGCTCTCGATATCGCATATAAATATACAAAAGACCTTTTTAATGCTTCGGACATAAAGGTTTATTACACGCGTACGGACGATACATACCTTTCGCTTTACGCACGAAGGATGCTCTCTACGGAAGTTCATGCAGATATGTTTGTGAGCATCCATATGAATACAAGTCTGAGCACGAGAGATAAAGGAACGCTCGTATGCTATTCAAAAGAGATGAATAACTTTGAGGATGCAAACGGATTCTGCAGCGAGATCCTCGCAACAACTCTTTTGAACAACTTTACTTCAAGGCTTGGCCTTTCACAGCCGACACCGAGCCTTTGGACCGATAAGCACAAGCAGCTTGATGTGACAACGCTCCAGGGCAAGGAATTTGTCGATGATGAAACCAAGCTGTCCGACAAAGATCTCGTATATACCTTAAAGGGTAAGAAGTTTTATGTAGTTCGCGCATGTCCCGCAGCACTTGTAGAGGTTGCATTCCTGTCAAACGCGGAAGATGTTGAAAAGCTTAAATCCGATGAATTCAGAAGGAATGCGGGTCAGGTACTGTTTGATACTATAAACGAACTGTTTAACGCATATCCGAGAGTGAGAAAAGACTAAACCCCGGAGGACGGCATTGAGAAAAAGACCTGTTATAACTGAATACAGGTATTATGCGGATATTCCTGAAAAGATCAGGATCGTCCAGCTTACGGACCTCCACAGCTGTCCTTACGGGAAAGAGGGCAGGTACCTTTTGGATGCAGTAAAAGAAGCGGGACCGGACCTTATCTTCATAACGGGAGATATGTTCAACAAGCTGGAGCCCGATAATTCCGAAGTTTTAGATATAATTTCAAGGCTCCCTTCCATAGCTCCCGTGTTTTATTCCCTCGGAAACCACGAGATGTCCTACAAGCGCCTTTTCAAGGAGGAATATAAACAATTCCTCGAAAGTCTGAAGAAAGCCGGAATATGCCTTCTGGACGACGAGACGACCCTTATACAGGTTAAAGGGACAAAGCTTGAGATCGGCGGTTTTACAGGGGACAGAGAAGGTTACGCACGGTTCGTGAAAACAAAGATCTATAAAAAAATGCTGGCTCCCGGAACGAAGGGGCCGATAAGGCTTTTGTTGTCCCACAATCCCGAGTTTTACAAATCCTACGAGTTTTCAGACTGGGATGTGATCTTCTGCGGCCACCTACATGGCGGAGTAGTGAGGATCCCTTTCTTTCGAGGCCTTGTTTCTCCGAGCGGACGCCTTTTTCCTAAGTATTCAAAGGGCTATTTTCAGCTGAAGAACGGTAAAAAGATGGTTGTTTCCGCGGGCCTTGGCATGCATACAATAAAGATCAGGATCTTTAACCCGCCGGAGCTTTGCCTGCTCACAGTCGGAAAGTAAGCCCTGTTTCGTTTATAAGTTACAAAGGATAATTCAAAATGAGTGAAGCTTTACAGTTTAATCTCGAGGTGTTCCAGGGGCCGTTGGACCTTTTGCTCCACCTTATCGAGAAAAACAAGATCAATATATACGACATACCTATTGTTACCATTACGGATCAATATCTTGAATACATTGCGGCCATGCAGGAACGTGATATGGATATCACAAGCGAATTCCTTGTTATGGCGGCGACCCTTATAAATATCAAATCCAAGATGCTCCTGCCGGCACCTGAACCCGAGGAAGGCGAAGAGGAGCCTGTGGACCCGAGAGCGGAGCTTGTTCAGCGCCTCCTTGAATACAAGATGTACAAATACATCTCGGAGGAGCTTAAAGACAAGCAGATTGACGCCACAAAATCCTTCTTCAAAGGCAGCTCCATACCCCAGGAGATCAGGGATTACAGGGATCCTGTGGATGTTTCGGAGCTTTTGTCCGACCTTACCTTAAACGAACTCCATTCTATTTTTGAGTCCGTAATTAAGAAGCAGGAAGATAAAGTGGACCCTATCCGAAGCAAGTTCGGGCGTATTGAACACGACGAGATCAGCATTGCCGGAAAGATAATGGAGATCCAGCAGTTCGGCTTTTTACACAGGCATTTTTCCTTTAGGAACATGCTTGAAAAGCAACATACAAAAAGCGATGTGATCGTCACATTTTTAGGTATACTTGAGCTTATGAAGATGGGGCAGATAAAGGTTTCGCAAAAAGAAGTCTTCGATGATATCGAGATCGATTTTATTGCGGATTCCGTACTGCCTGTCGAAAGGTTTCAGCTTGATGAATGATGAAAGGATGTAAATCTGCATGGAAACAACAAACGCAGAATTAAATAAATTGGAGGCGGCGCTCGAAGCCATCCTTTTTACGATGGGTGAAGCCGTAGAGTGCGAACGCCTTGCATTTGCCGTGGGGCATGACGAGGAGACTGTCCGAAAGGTGATAAGGCATATGTGCGACCGCTATGCCGAAGAAGATCACGGAATTCAGATCATTGAGATCGACGGATCTTTTCAGATGTGCACAAAGCCTGAGATGTACGATACGATCATCAAGATCACAAATGCCCCGAAGAAATATGTATTAACGGACGTTCTTCTTGAAACACTGTCGATAATTGCTTACAAACAGCCCGTGACAAAGGCCGGAATAGAGGCGATCCGCGGCGTAAACTGCGATCACAGTGTGAACAAGCTTGTAGAATATGAGCTTGTAACGGAGCTTGGGCGTCTGGACGCTCCCGGAAAACCTATACTTTTTGGTACGACTGAGTCGTTCCTTCGGAATTTCGGTATCAAATCGCTTGACGAGCTCCCGAACATCGAACCCGAACGTATCCTTGACTTTAAGCAGGAGGCAGAAGACGAGCTTCAGCTGAAACTTGATATTTGACATGAATATACTTGACAGATTTACCGATAAAAGAATATTAATCTGGGGTTACGGCAGGGAAGGAAAAACCACGGAAAAATTCCTGCTGACACACACAAAGCCCCTTGAAGTTCAGCACTTTGAAGGGCCTTTTAGCGATCTTCCGGCGGAAGGCTTTGACATTGTTTTCAAGAGCCCGGGGATCGTTATGGAGGAAGAGGATCCGAAGTTCACTTCCATGACTGAGCTTTTCCTCGAGCTTTTTGCCGACAGGACCATAGGTGTGACAGGTACAAAGGGGAAGAGTACCACATCATCCCTGCTTTATCACTGCCTTTCAAGGTGTCTTGACAGGAAGGTTATCCTGCTTGGGAATATTGGCCTTCCGTGCCTTGATTATTACGACGAGATCGACGAGGATACAGTTGTAGTTTTCGAGCTTTCATGCCATCAGCTCGCGCACACCAAGGTTTCGCCCCACATTGCGGTATTCTTGAATCTCTTTGAGGAGCACCTTGATTATTACGGAACTGTTGAAAAATATTTCAAGGCTAAAACAAACATAACCACCCACCAGACTGAAAAGGACTTTTTCTTTGTTGGGGAAAACGTTCCAAAGATCCCTACTTTGGCTTCGGTCACAAGGATTGATAAGGACTCATTAAAGGATTTTGAGCTCAGTATTCCGGGGTCTCACAACATCTACAATGCTAATTTCGTATACAGGATCGCAAAAGATGTTTTTGGCATTCAGGAAAAAGCTATCGAAGAATCTTTTAAGAGCTTTACGGGCTTACGCCACAGGCTTGAGCACATAGGTGCTTTAGATGGCGTGGATTTTTATGATGACTCGATTTCCACCATCCCTGAGGCCGCAATTGCAGCCCTTGGCTCCGTTAAGAACGCAAAGACCGTGATCCTCGGTGGTATGGACCGGGGTATCAATTATGATATCCTCATAAACTACATAATGGACCATCCGGAATATAACTATATCCTGGCATACGCCTCCGGAAAGCGCATTTTTGAAGCCATAGGCGGGTGCCCGCAATGTACATATGTTCCGGAGCTTAAAGATGCTGTGGAAGCCGCACGGAAGCTTACAAAGCCCGGCGAAGCGGTGATACTTTCCCCCGCTGCCGCATCCTACGGCTATTTCAAGAATTTTGAGGAGCGCGGGGACAAGTTTAAGGAGTATGTGGGCCTATGAGCGAAACATCTATTGTTTTTACGGGAGATATAGGCTTTGACGGGCATATGTCCGGCAGATGGCAGGATCCGGGCCTAGTTGCACCCGCGATAAGGGATTTCTTAGGCTCCGCAGACCATGTTATCGCAAACATCGAAGGACCGGTCATCGATCTTGATCCTTCGTGCCTTAAGGGAAAGCTTGTCCACAGCATGCCCACTAAAGTATGCGGGTTTTTGAAGGATCTTAACATCGATATTTGGAGCATCTGCAATAATCATATTATGGATGCAGGCCCGGAGGGGCTGTTTAGCACCATGGATGCTGCATATGAGTTGGGAGTTTCAACAGTAGGTGCAGGAAAAGATTATGACGAAGCCTCGAAGCCTCTCTTTATCGAAGAGGCAGGCGGGATCGGGATCATCACTGTTGGCTACAGACGTGCCTGCAGAGAAGCCGGAGAAGATACTCCCGGTTGTTTCAGCTGGAGCAACCTTGAACTTATTGAAAAAAGGATAAAAGAAATAAAGAGTAGTTGCCGCTGGTGTGTTGTTATTGCCCATGCCGGAGAGGAATTCACATCCCTTCCGTCACCTTATACAAGAGAAAGGCTCCTTAAATTCCTTGAGTTTGGAGCGGACCTTGTTGTGACCCATCATCCACATGTTCCAATGAACTACGAGACAGTGGGAGATAAGGCCATCTTATATTCCCTCGGCAATTTCATTATTTACACAGACTACCAGCGTGCGCAGTTCAATACGGAATCCGGCATCCTGTTAAAGGTTCGTTTTTCCGAAGATAGTTTTTCCTTTGAGCCCTTTGGTATCACAGTCGACAGGGAGGCCGGAATTGTTTGCGAAAGCGGGCTTCCTGATATTTTCACGGATGTGCGGGAGGAGGATTACAAGCTGCTCCTTCCCCTTTCTGTAAAAGCCTTTATCGAAAACACAAAGCGTCAATGGAAGTTCCTTTATCCTGATGATTATAACGACGATACAGACTGGGTTGCGGACTTCTACAAGCCCTTAAGGAGCGGAAGAGTGCCGGGTGAGACCCTTGATTTTCAGATCCTTTACCCTATCTCACTTGAGGCAAATAACAACGACCATTTGAAAAGCTCTAAGACAAAAGTTATAGAATATATAAAAAAACAGCTGTAGAAAACGTCCCGGACTCAATTGATCCGGGACGTTTTCGTTTTCTCGTTTTATTGCAGATTGTTTGTATAAAAGTCTTCAGTAATATAATCCAGATAAGCTTCGTCAAGCTCGCCGAAACGTGAAGCTATAAGAGCCTTGATCTTCGAGCTGATGTAGAAATAGCGCTCTTCGGGAGTGGAATTTTCGATCCTGTCTGTGAACTCTTTTTTGTATTTGTTGTAATCCTCTTTTGTGAAGTTCTCTTTAAGCCAGCCAAGGATCGCTTCCGTTACCTGATCCTCCTGCTCAGCCTCTGACTTGTATTTCAGGTAGGACCTGTAGGAAACAACACCTACCACGATAAAACCGGCGAAAAGGAGAGTAGCAAATATCAGGAAGAAAGGACCGCTGAAGATCGTTACAACCTTGAACAGTGAAAGCAAAACGAGGAGGAAACCAAGACCTCCGAAAGCGAAGAAGATGATGGCTGTAGAGAAGACATCCTTCGCTTTGTCTGAACGCTTTTCGTAAGGCTCGGCTGGAACGATCTCGTCTATTGCCTCGGAAAACTCTTCGTCGACAGATGTAAAATCATCGGGAGTAAGGATATCCGAGGTATCCATCTCGCTGTTCCTTATCCACTCCAGAGCGGACTGCTGCTTTTTATCTGTTACTTCCGCAAGCTCGTCCATCTCATCTGCAAAGGAGTTCTGCATTTCTACGGAATAGAAAGCATTGAAATGTTTCTTTGCCTTTTTAACGTCTTTTTCACGGACGAGGACTGTTGTAGTTCCGTCGTCGTTTGCGGATTCACCTGCCGAGATACCGGAATAATTCAGGTAAGCTTCGTATTTATCGGCCAGTTCTTTTGAAGCAAAAGTATAGACCGGGCAGTAATCATCAACTTTTTTCTCAAGGGTTTCAACAAGTGCCACTTCACAATCGGGACAAACCACGACACCTTCTTTATATTCTTCTCTGCACTGCGGACACCAGGGCATAACAAACCTCCAAACAGCATAAACGCCTTAATATCAGTATTTGTGCGCTTTCTTTTCATAAAAGACCAGCGAACAGAAGTATTATAGTTTATTTTATACAGATTAGCAATAAACTTTTGCAAAGTTGCGTAAAATTTGATATAATAGTTTAATACTAAAAGTGGGTTAATGTCGACTTCATATAAATTGTCCGGGCAAAAGGCCGGGCGAAATGACAGGAGGTTTACAATGAGCTTTCAGAATACTATTTCGGGAAAAGAGTTTTGCAGGAGAAACTGCGGTTCTTTAAGCAAGGAGAAGTTTTACGAAGAGTACTACAGGATAATCCATACCGCGTATTTAAGGGCAAACGGCGAGCAGTGCATTGACATTATCCGCAAGGATTTTGAGGAATGCTTTGGCTCGGATCTGGATAATATCTCTGTTTCATACATCTACGCGACCACAAAATACCTTGTGTATGATGTTATTGTTTCTTCGCTTTTGAAGGACGGAAAGGTAGACAGCCAGTACTACTATAACAAGCTGGTTGTTGATATAGGTTTTGATGTATGGCTCATTAAATCCATTGAGGCTGAGACACGCCTTACAATGTCTGATTTTTATTCATGGCAGCCCCTTCCAAAGACCGATAAGACGGACCGCCAGATTAACGATTTCTGGCATTTCAAGCTCCCGAAATCCCATAATTTCGGGCATCTTTACAATGCTGTGGCACCTTTCAAGACCCACATATACGAAACTTACTTAAAGCTCCTTACCGCAAACACAGACTTTGAAAATGATGTAAAGCAGCTTGAAGCTATAATAGCTTTCTTAAAAGAGGAGCTTGGCGTTTCCGACGAGCTTGCAAAGGCTGTTCAGGAAGTTGAAGAAGCGGATTCCCGCGAGGCAATGGAAAGCCTTGAGGAAAAGCAGGTTGAGGAAACCCTTGCTGAAGAGGTTAAGGCTGCGGATGAAGAGGATCAGCTTGCGGAGCAGGTTAAGGATATTGAAGCAGAGGATCCTTTTGTTCTTGTAGACCTTGAGGATGAAGAGGATAAAGAGAAGGTGGCTGAGGAAGCTGCTGCAGAGGAAGCTGCTGTCGACGAGTTTCCCGTTGCTGAGGCTCCGGCTGAAGAAGTGCCTGTGGAGCCTGAAGCTGTAGTTGATGAAGTGCCTGCTGAGCCTGTTATTGCTGAAGCTCCTGCAGAACCGGTAGCCGAGGAAGTTCCCGCAGAGCCTCCTGTAACCGAAGAAGCTCCTGCTCCCGTAAAGGCCTTAGAGCCCGGGGATATGATGCCTTACGCATCTGTGCCTTCGGCTGACGCTCCCGTTATCAAGATCGTTGAACCGGAGCCTCAAAAGCCTCTGTTTGTACAGGGTGCGAAACAATTTGAAAAGAAAGAGCCGGTAAAAGGCTTCAAAGAATCCGGTTTTAAGATCACTAAAAAGAAAGTTGTGACCGCTGCCGTGTGCCTTGCCCTTGCAAGTACTGTTGTAGTACCGCTGGCGCTGCTGCTGGGTAAAAAGAAAAAATGAAAGATAAATTCATAAGTGACGAAATACTCATGTCGGTAGAAACACCGGCAAGATATATCGGAAACGAGATCAAGTCAGTAATAAAAGACAAGAACAGGATCGACATCCGTTTCTGCATGTGCTTTCCCGATGTTTACGAGGTCGGGATGTCGCACCTTGGCATCCAGATCCTATAC
>JAGDCQ010000110.1 GCA_017958465.1 Lachnospiraceae bacterium | reverse complement strand
TACAAGGACCTGTTCCTGGCGGTTCCCGCATCCGGTTCACCTCAGAATACATATACTGTAGCAGTGAACATCAGTCCAAACTACAGCGAAGAATACTATTACACTTACGACCGGGTAACAAAGAGGCTCTTCCCCGAAAGCAGGCTTACCCTTTCTACTACGGCCTATGAAGGCACGGGAGCCTCCACACAGGAGCCTGCTTCAACTGCTACTCCTGCGCCGACGGCAACAGCTACTCCGGTTCCTACCGCGACTGCTACTCCGGTTCCTACCGCGACTGCAACGCCGGTACCTACTGCGACTGCAACACCGGTACCTACTGCGACTGTAACTCCGGTACCTACTGCAACAGTTACTCCGGTGCCCACAGTGACTGTAACGCCGGTGCCTACTGCAACAACTACTCCGGTTCCCACAGCGACTCCTACTCTCACGCCGGAGCCGACTTCTACGCCGGAACCTACTTCAACCCCTGCTCTGACGGCAGAGCCCACCAAAGCTCCCGCATTGACGCAGGAGCCCACAAAAGCTCCTGATCTGACGGAAGAACCTACAGAAGCTCCCACATTGACGCAGGAACTTGCCGAACACCCTTCAGAGGGCCTTACAGAGGCCATTACAGAAGCCCCTGCTCTGAGCCCGACAGCTACTCCTGCAGGAGAGTTAACGGAAACCCCTACCCAGGCTCCTTCCGGGCAGGAAGCAAGAGGCTTTCTTGCAAAGCTTGGCAGGATATTGCTTATAGCTGCCGCAGTATTTGCCGGTGGAGTGGTCGTTATCGTCGCACTCGCCATATACGCCAATAAAAGACAAAAGCCGCCGGGAAAGTAACCCGGCGGTTTTTTCATACATGTAAAAGATGTATCGCGATATTGCAATAAACAAGCAAAGACAGGGCATCCACAATGGTAGTGATGAAGGGGCTCGCCATAACTGCGGGGTCGAACCCTATCCTCTTTGCAAGTATCGGGAGCGTACAGCCCACAAACTTTGCGACTATGACTGTAACAACGAGAGAGATGCAGATAACAAGCGCAACCTCTATCTTTAAGTGATCGATAACAAGGAGCTTTACGAAGTTGGCGGCTGCCAGGGTCAGACCGCAGAGGATCGACACCCTGAACTCTTTCCAGACTACCCTGAAAACGTCGCCGTAGCGGATCTCGTCAAGGGAAAGGCCACGGATTATGGTAACGGAGGCCTGTCCTCCCGCATTTCCGCCGGTATCCATCAGCATGGGGATAAAGGCGATGAGTGCCGGAAGGGCCGCAAGCTGGGCTTCGAAGCTTGAAAGGATACCGCCTGTAAAAGTGGCGGAGATCATGAGGAGAAGGAGCCAGGGAATACGTTTCTTCCAGGTCTCAAAAACTCCTGTTTTCATATAGGACTTGTCGGTAGGCGTGATGGCGGCCATCATTTCGATATCCTCTGTGGCCTCCTGCTCGATGACGTCGACAATATCATCGATGGTGATGATGCCCACAAGCCTGTTTTCGCTGTCCACAACAGGGACAGAGTTGATATCGTATTTCTGGATGGTACGTGCGACCTCTTCCTGGTCGGTAAGGGTCTTGACCGTGATGACGTGGTCGTTCATAACATCCGAGATCATATCTTCGGGGTCGCTTATTATCAGCTTTCGAAGGGTTACGATCCCAAGAAGATGCCTTGCCTTATCAAGGACGTAGCAGACATCTATGGACTCTTTGTCGAGCCCTACTTTCCTCAGCTTTTCAAGAGCAGCGGCAACAGTGGTATTTTCCTTGAAATCCACGAACTCCACTGTCATGATGCTGCCGGCGGAATCGTCGGGGTACTGGAGAAGCGTGTTGATATCGCGCCTTGTTTCCGGCGTTGTGTTTGCAAGGATCCTGCGGACTACATTGGCAGGCATCTCTTCGATAAGGGCAGCAGCATCATCGGAATAAAGATTATCCACGATGGAGCCCGCTTCCTTTTCAGAAAGAGATGTGATTATCTCCTGCTCTATCTCGATAGGCAGGTACGAAAAGACATCAGCCGCGATATCCTTGGGAAGGATCCTGAAAATCTTCACACGCTCCGGAGCCTCAAGACTTTCGAGCATTGCTGCGACGTCGGCCTCGTTAAGCTCTACTACTTCTTTTCTGAACTCGGCATATTGCTTGTTAGCAACGAGTTCCTTCATTCTTTCTATCATCTTTTTTCCTCGCAGTTCTCCCCTGCAAAGCGATGGCACTTTCAGAGGGCGGTTTTACTTCAGGCTTAGGATAAGGCGCGTCTGCGTCACACGTTCGACTTGACATAAAAACCACCTCCTCGGAAAAAAGATTTTTATCACATTTCTATTGGAAGCTCCCTCTCGATGGTGTCGGCCGCTTCATCAAGCCAGCCGCCCTCCAGCTTTTCTACGGAGCCCGCATCGACAGAAGCTGCGATTGCAGGATCTATCGGAATGCGTGCCAGCACGGGGATCCCGTACTGCGCTGCTATCTCGTCCACATGGCTCTCGCCGAACACGGAGATCTTCTTTCCGCAGTCCGGACACTCAAGATAGCTGTAATTTTCCACGATGCCGAGCACCGGGACTTTCATTAATTTAGCCATGTTCATGGCTTTCTTTACGACCATCGAAACAACGTCCTGAGGACTTGTTACGACAACGATCCCGTCCACGGGAAGGGACTGGAACACGGTAAGGGGAACGTCGCCGGTTCCCGGAGGCATATCAACAAACATATAGTCTACATCGCCCCAGACAACGTCTGTATAGAACTGTTTGACAGTTCCGGAGATGATGGCGCCGCGCCACACAACAGGCGTTTCCTGATCCTCCAGAAGGAGGTTTACGGACATCATCCCGATCCCGCCCTCGCTCTTTTCGGGAAGGATGCCTATTTCAGTGGATCCCGCATGACGGTTGATGCCAAAGGCCTTGGGGATGGAAGGGCCGGTGATATCTGCATCCAGTATAGCCGTGCTGTATTTTTTCCTGCGCATGAGGACCGCAAGGTAAGCAGAGACGAAGGACTTGCCAACGCCGCCCTTTCCGCTCACAACACCTATAATGCGGGAAATATTGCTGTATGGATTCTGTTCCTCAAGAAAGCTCTGAGGATTGTTTCTCGACGAGCACGCCGAGGCGCAGCTTGAACAGTTGCCGCCGCAACCTGATGCGGTCTCCCTGTTTTCTTCGTTAAAATCTTCGCTCATTATTCTTCTCCCTGATGGGTGGTATTTTCAAAATCGTCCTCTGCGCTGGCTCCGCGGCTTAAGCCCGTGATACCGGTGCGGACGAACTCTAAAACGTTAAAATCCGAAAGAAGCTTTATAAAGGCATCTATCTTGGCCTGGTTGCCTGTAAGCTCGATAAGGACTGAATCCGGCGCAACGTCCACTATCTTTGCCCTGAAGATGTCTGTAAGTGCCATCACTTCTTTTCTGTTGCTGCCGTCCGCGCGGACACGGACCAGCACAAGTTCCCTGCAGACAGAGTGTTCCGGAGCAAGCTCCGTTATCTCGCGAACATCCTCAAGCTTCTGAAGCTGATTCCTGATCTGCTCCAGGATACCGCTGTCGCCGCGGGCCACAACAGTCATTCTTGAAAGCTTGGGATTCTCGGTAACACCTACCGTGAGGCTGTCGATATTATAGCCCCTGCGGCTGAAAAGACCGGCTACACGGCTAAGGACACCGGATGTGTTTTCAACTATTAGCGACAATACTATCTTTTTCACGTTCAGGCCACTCCTTGCTGGATTTCTGGCGTTTCTCAAAAAGAAACACTGATAGATCAGCGTTTCTTTTAGATTATACTTTTCAAGTGCAAAAGTCAACACTTAAGACCTTGTCATAAAAATCTTTTTATATTCATAACTTAAACCGATTGACAGAAAACTCAAATTATGATATTCTTTTTTGAGGGACATTGTTTCCCGGTATTTTTGTTTTATTTTTAGGAGGATTTTATGAGTAACGGAACAGTTAAGTGGTTCAATGCCAAGAGCGGCTATGGATTCATCACTGACGATGAAGGCAAAGATGTTTTCGTTCACTTCACCAAGATTAAGATGGACGGTTTCAAGACCCTTAATCAGGGTGACAAGGTACAGTTCGAGGTATCTCAGGGGGAAAGAGGTCTTCAGGCAGAAGACGTTACCAAAGTAGACTGATCATTCGAAAACGAAAGCACCGGTTTTGGCCGGTGCTTTTTGCTTTATATAGAACTTGTTCACTTTTTCTTTTCTTCAAGAGACTTCTCGTAGTTTTCGAAGATGTAAGAAAGAACGGGAGCCATACCTACGAGCTCGCAGCCGTAAATGGTCTTGCCGTCTTCTCTTGTCTCCTTACGGATTATCTTGACAACGCAATACAGAGAAGCGTCATCATCCCCGAGATTGATATTGGCATTGAAATAGAACCCGAGAGGAAGCTCGCTTTCAGAAACAAAGCCTATTCCGCCCCTTGATATATTGATGACTTCAATGGGAGCATCTATATTGTTGACAAGAACATTATCCTGCTTGAACAGGGATGAAATCTGAAGGCTCAGGGATGCCTCGAGTCTTTTTTCTCTTCTCTTTTCTATCATAATCGGTCTCCGTAAGAATACTATTGGCATTTGCCTATTTAAGTATAGAACAAATCGCGTTTTTTTTCAACACAAAAAAAATCACTTTTTTGTATTTTAACGCTTGACAAACGATAGTCCAATCATTATAATAACCATTGTTCGCGACGCGGGATCTTAGCTCAGCTGGGAGAGCATCTGCCTTACAAGCAGAGGGTCATAGGTTCGAGCCCTATAGGTCCCATCGCCTTTTTTAAGGCACGTTGTGGCGAAGTAGCTCAGTTGGCTAGAGCATGCGGTTCATACCCGCAGTGTCGAGGGTTCAAATCCCCCCTTCGCTACTTAAGACCGTATCCAATCATTTGGATACGGTTTTTTGTTTACAGCAGGAAAAAGCCGTATTAAAATAGGCTTATGAAGTCGATCTTAACGCTATGATTATATCATCGGAGGTTTGCAAATGAATCTGAGAATTGGTCACGGTTATGATGTTCACCGCCTTGTTGAAGGCAGAAAGCTCATCCTCGGCGGTGTGGAGATTCCCTACGAGAAGGGGCTTCTCGGTCACTCCGACGCCGATGTGCTCGTCCACGCCCTTATGGACGCCATGCTTGGTGCAGCAGCGCTTGGGGATATAGGCCTCCACTTTCCCGACACGGATCCCGAATATAAGGGGATCTCGAGTATCAAGCTGCTCGAACAGGTAGGCCGGCTTATCAATGAAAAAGGGTTCTCCCTGTCAAATGCCGATATCACAGTGGTGGCGCAGGCTCCAAAGCTTCGCCCGTTTATTGATGCTATGCGCAAGAATATTGCAGATACCCTCAATGTCGGCCTCGATCAGGTGAATATCAAGGCCACGACTGAAGAAGGACTCGGTTTCACGGGAAGCGGGGAAGGAATATCGGCAACTGCGGTATG
>JAGDCQ010000109.1 GCA_017958465.1 Lachnospiraceae bacterium | reverse complement strand
TGCACAGCCTCAAACGGAAGCGACTACCCGCAGGTCATCTCGGAGTACGAGTTTGAAGCCGAAGGCTTTGGAAAAGCCGGGATCGACCCCTACTCGCTGGTATACGCTTCCTTAAGGACGAGAGAAACCGGCGACGCCCCGCTGAACCTGAGTTTCAAGGGCGGTGTCTTCACGCAGGCCGGCAGGAGCTGGCTGCAGTTTGACGGCGTAGAGTTCGGCGATTACGGCTCCGACGAGATAACCATCCCCATCTTCCACTGGGATCAAAAGGTACCTCTCGAGATCTGGGAAGGGTGCCCGGGAGATGAAGGCGAGCTGCTCCTTGCCTGCACCTACGAGCACGAGAGCGTTTACAATGTGTACAACGCAAACACCTTCAGGCTTCCCAAACGTCTTCGCGGGACAAAGACCATCAGCATAGTCACTTTCTCACGGATATCCCTGCAGGGCTTTTACTTTACGCCTTACCACAAGGCATTCTGCAGGATCCCCGCAATAGAAAGCTCCTCCGTGACAGGCGACTCCTTCACACGTGAAGCCGACGCCATAACAAAGATAGGCAACAACGTTACCCTCGTATTCGACAATATGGACTTTGGAAAACACGGTACAGACAAGATCACGGTATGCGGCAGGACGCCAAACTCCGTAAACGCCATCCACCTGATCTTCGATTCCGAGGCCGGCTCCGAAAAGAGGATGATCGAGTTCAAGCAATCCGATGATTATGCGGAACAGACCTTCGGCTTCGAGCCTGTATACGGCAAGCGCTCTGTGGCCTTTGTATTCCTGCCCGGCAGCTCCTTCGACTTTGAGTGGTTCAAATTTGAATGATTAAAAAATTAAACACCCGCAGTAAGCTTTGCGCCATGTGCTCCTGCACAAAAGCTCACAGTTTACTGCGGGTGTTTTCTGTTTCAATTTTCCTGTTTCGGATTTCTGTTTCAGTATTAATCTCAGTTTCCGATCTCAGCTCTGATCTGAGCTTCTCTCAGCCCAGGTTGTTCTTCAGATCCTCTCGCATATCAAGAACTGCCTGACGTGCTGCGTCCGCAAAGTTCTCCGGTCCGAAGCTCTCGTATTTTTCGTTCTGGTAAGCAGCTATTATCCCTCGTGAGGAGTTTACAATGGCTCCAAGGCCGTCCTCGTTGAAGAATGCGGCAAGATCCTTTCCGGAGCCGCCCTGAGCACCGTAGCCGGGCACAAGGATAAAGCACTTCGGCATATATTTTCTGAGGGTCTTACCTATCTCGGGGTAGGTGGCTCCCACAACAGCTCCCACATTGCTGTAGTCGCCGGTATCCATGGAAAGCGATGCCCACTCTGCCACCTTCTGCGCAACTGTACAATAAAGCGGCTCTCCGCCTTCAAGGAGCCTGTCCTGGAACTCGCCGCTTGAAGGGTTCGAAGTCTTTACAAGAACAAAAATGCCTTTGTTGTACTGGTTGCAGGCGTCAATAAAAGGCTTTACGCCGTCTGTGCCAAGGTAAGGGTTAACGGTGATAAAATCCTCGTCGAAAGGAGCGATGAGCCCTGAGCCCACGGCAGTCTTTCCAAGGTGGGCAGCCGCATAAGCTGCGGATGTTGAGCCGATATCGCCTCTCTTAACATCCCCGATCACCACAAGATCCTTTGCCTTGCAGTAATCCACCGTCTTTTTGAAAGTAATAAGGCCCGGGATCCCAAACTGCTCATACATAGCCACCTGTGGCTTTACAGCAGGGATGAGGTCGTGGATGTTGTCGATTATGGCCTTGTTGAACTGCCACACAGCCTCAGCCGCACCCTCGAGAGTCTCGCCGAACTCCTCAAAAGCCTTTTGCTTTATATGTTCCGGAACAAATTTAAGTGTAGGATCGAGCCCCGCAACAATAGGGGCATCTACCTGCCTGATCTTCTTGATCAATGTGTTTATCATGACCTTCCTCCATTTTATCCTGTATCATTCAAAGACCATCTTGCCGTCTACCATTGTGAGCTTAACACGGCCATGGAGGAACTCGCCGTTGAACGGGGTGTTCTTCCCTTTTGATCTGAATTTCGAAGCATCTACGATCCATTTTTCCGACGGATTTGCTATAGTGATATCCGCTACGGCGCCGGGGCACAGCGTCCCTCGTCCGTCAAGCGCAGTGAGCCCGAGGATCTCTGCCGGGCGCGTGCTCATCCTGTAAACAAGCTCCGGGAAGCTTAAAACACCGGTTTTAACAAGGTTTGTGACACCGAGGGCGTAGGCTGTCTCAAGCCCTACGATACCAAACGGTGCGGTCTCGAAACCGCCTGCCTTTTCTTCCGCACTGTGGGGCGCGTGGTCGGTTGAGATAACATCTATCACGCCTTCCTTCAGCGCCTTTTGAAGCGCTTCAACGTCCTTTTTCGAGCGAAGGGGCGGGTTCATCTTGTAGTTGCCGTCGTCGCCCGGGATGTCGCTGTCGGAAAGGGAGAAATGGTGCGGGCAAACCTCAGCCGTTACCTTGAACCCCTTCTTCTTTGCAAGCTTCACAAGATCCGCACTGAGCTCTGTGCTCACATGGCAGATGTGGAGCCTTGTTCCAAGCTCTCCGGCAAGGATTATATCCCTTGCTGTTATATGGTCCTCCACGGCGTTAAGGATCCCCGGAAGCCCGAGCTTCCTTGCCATAAGACCTTCGTTGATGACGCCACCGCGCACAAGGTCCTTGTCCTCGCAATGCGCCATAACCAGCATATTGAGGTCTGCAGCCTGCTGCATGGCCTCTGTGTAGAGCGCCACATCCATAACAGACTTTCCGTCCTCGCTGACACCGCAGACACCTGCCTCACGCAGCTCCTTAAGGTTTGTGAGCTCTTTCCCGTTCTGTCCGAGAGTTACGGAGCCTATGGGCAAAACCTTGACAACAGCGTCCCTGTCGATGATCCCAAGCAGCTCCTCTACCCGCTCTTTTGTATCTATCACGGGCTTTGTGTTCGGCATGGCGCAAACCGTGGTGTAGCCGCCGGCTGCAGCCGCCTGTGAACCTGTTGCCACCGTTTCTTTGTATTCAAAACCCGGTTCTCTGAAATGCACATGCATATCAATAAAACCGGGATAAACATGGCAACCGGCCGCATTGATCGAAACATCCGCAAGGCACTCGGCCCTGTCTTCGACAGCTGCTATGCGTCCGTCCTCCACAACAATATCTTTGATCGCTTCAAGACCCCTTGAAGGGTCGATCACAAGTCCGTTTTTTATAAGAGTCTTCATTCTTCCCCCTGTGCCGTTCCTGCCCTTAAACCTGCCGGCTCACTCAATAAACCCGCCGCTGTTGGCCAGGACATCAAGGATGACTTTTTCGTTCATGGGATGCTCGCTGTCGTTCAGCTCCCTGCGGTCCGCCCAGTAGTACTCAATAAGCTCCTCCGAAAGGAAAACCTCACGGTTAACGCAGTTAAAGCCAAAGCAGATCCCCACATAGCAAACATCGCCAACGGTGTAGGACCAGGTATACAGAAGCTTTGCATCCGATACCTCTATCTGTGTCTGCTCACGGACAAGGCGCTCCGCAGCGTCCTCGGGTGTTTCACCGAAGTTAAGGTCGCCGTCGATAAACTCCCACTGATAGGGCTTTACGATACGGTCGTCATACCACCTCTTTACGATAAGAAGCTGGTCGTTGTTAACAAGTACCGATTTGATCTTAACCTTAAACTGTTTCATGCCGTTTCTCCGTGATCGTGCTCTTTGCGCCTTTTTGCGGGCGGCGCAAAGACCGATGTTTAACACATTTATTAGATTCTAACATACTTAAAACCACATAGCAATAAAAAATCAGCTGTTTATGCCTCTTTTGTCGAAGGATCCTCCACAAACCTGAAGTTCCTCACCCTTCCGTTTACAGGCGGAGCCTCCACCTTAAGGCCTATCCTTACGTTGCCGGCCTCCGGCAGATCCACGTTCAAAGTGGATGTCACGAAGTCTATATCCGAAGGATAAATGTCTTTCTCGCAGAGCACCTCCTCATTGCATGTAAACCGCTTAAGGAAGAGCTTAACCTTAACTCCTGTGGTATTTGTGCCCCTGTATTCCACGGAAAGCCTGTATCTGCCCGGCTTTTCGACACGCATATCTCTGCATATCTCAAACAGGAAATTAGAAAGGCAGGAAAAGGCCAGCTCCCCATTCTGGGAAGAAACCTCCACTGCATCAGGCTTTCTCCAGGTCCACCAGCCGGTGGTCTCATCCGCAAGGTCCCCTTCGGGGATAAGGTTTGTCCCGGCGGGGGGCAGGTCCTTTTCCTTGCAGGTGTAGAGCTGCTCTATATATTTGTCCACATCCGGGATGACGGGTTTTGCAGGGTCGAAGTCCTTAAAGACCTCAATGGACGGAAGAAGCCTTCCTTCAGTATCCATCATGCCCATATTCTCATCCCAGCTGCCAAGGCCGCTGTCCGTAAAGCAAAGGGGCTCCCAGTAGTAAACACCGCTCTTTCGGCCATGTGATACCTCAGACGCGATCTGCATCAGGAGCGAAAGAGACTTGCGCTGCTCCTCCACGCCGGCGGGGAAGCCGGCCATCTTCATCATCTCGCAGTTGACGTGCTCCTTCTCGCAATGCCTCCAGGGGTGGGCGGTCTCCACCACATAAACAGGCAGCTTGTAGCGGTCTATAAGCTGTGTCATAGAATCCTTCAGGTCCTTAAAGGTGCCGTGCCAGAAGGAATAGAAGGAAATGCCGATGGCGTCGAACTTCTCAAGGCCTGCGGCCTGCATAGCGTCAAACCAGTCACGCAGTATGAAGAAACGTCCGCCCTGGTCCAGGTGGATCATAACCTCTATACTCTCCGAAATGTCGCGCACCGCGCGGATCCCGGCGTTCAAAAGGGCTGCAAGCGCCTGGTAATTCGGCACTGCGCCGTCGGGGAAGAGGATGCCGCTTCTGACTTCGTTCCCGATCTGCACCATATCCGGGAGGGCGTCGTTTTCCGAAAGCTTTGCAAGCACCTTGTAGGTATAGTCGTAAACAGCCTTTGTGAGGCTCTCGAAGTCCAGGTCCTTCCAGGCTGCAGGCTTTCTCTGCTGTCCCGGATCTGCCCAGTAGTCGGAATAGTGGAAATCCAGGAGGAAATGCATCCCCCGCTCTTTTATCCTGCGTCCCATGGCTATAGTTCTCTCAAGATCGCAGTATCCGCCGGACTCCGGAACGTTTGAAGGCTCGTTCCAGATCCGCAGACGGACAGAGTTGACACAGTACTTAGCAAGGAGATCCAGAGGATCCCCGGACGTTCCGTCAATATCCCTGAAAACAAGGCCTTTGTCCTCTTTTTCGGGGATGCTCGAAACATCGGCCCCTTTATAGAAACCGGGCTTTTCGAAAGGCTTATCCACGATAGGCTTTGCCCCGGGTTCGCTGTGGCGGGCCCGCTTTACCTCGTACATATGCCTGTCGGCCATAACAAGATAGTCCTCGGGCTTGCGCGGAGACTTTGGATCCGTGTAGATCACACCGCTGCTCACATCTATGTTCCTGGCCTTAAGGCTCTCCTGGACGCACTTTATGAAGCGCCCAAGCTTCTCCTCCGAAGCGTAAGGAATAAACACTACAAACTCATCGCCGCCAAAGCGGTAAGCGTAGGAATCGCCGGGCTTGAAAGCAGTAATGGCTGAAGATATGGTAATAAGCACCCTGTCGCCGAAATCGTGGCCGAAGGTGTCGTTGATGTACTTGAAATGGTCCACGTCAAAAAAGCACACAGCGCAGACGATCCCTTCCCTGCGATACATATCGAACTTGGGAACGATCATCTCGTTGTATGTGATCCTGTTGTAAAGGCCCGTGAGAACGTCACGGTTATAGAGCCCTCTCATCCTGGCTGCCGCATTTTCAAGCTGCGTCTGGATAAAAAGGTTCTGAAGCCTGTTTATGAAGGTGTGATGGGCATCATAGAAAAGCGGGTAGTCGTACAGGAAATCCGGCTCCAGAAGGATGGTCATCCCGACCCTCTGATCTCTGAAATGGATGGGGAAGAACATATAATCCCTTGACTGCCCGGCAGATTCAAGGTACTCCCTGACATCCTTAATGGTCCTGACGGACGGAAGGCGCTTGCCCCTGTCCTCTGCGGAAACTACCACAAGAGAGTCCATATCGAGCTTTTCCCTTGAGAAGCTGCTCTCAGGCATAGCCTCCATAAGGGCCTTATCCACGCAGATGAACAGACCTGCGCAGTCCAGGTTTCTTATAAAGCCCGCAAAACTCTCAAAAAGGCCGCTGATATTGCGGCATTCCGTGAAGCGTTTTTCAAGCTCCAGGGTGTGCTCCTCGTGACGGTCAAGGTCCACGCTGTAGTCGATCTGCCACTTTGCGTAGTCGCGGTAATCCACAAGGCCTGTATTAGGGCAGCCGCAGGATTCGGCGGGGACTATCTCGCTGTGCATATAGGTGTAGATGTCCACATCCTCACCGTTCATAAGGGCGTTTAAGACTTCAAAAGCGCGGTTGCTCAAAGTACCGCGGTTATGGTTAACGCTTGATATCTGGGGCTTGTAATAAGCCGCCTTGTCCAGGTTATCGAAGCCTGTGACCCTGAAATCCTTTGGGATCTCGTAGCCGCGGCGCATAGCCTCTTTGCAGAGGCCCGCAGCGATATTGTCATTTGCGCAAATAAAGGCGTCGGGAAGCTTTTTCCCGGCATCCATCCACTCCGTAAAATAGCGGACACCAGTATCGAAATCGAAATCACCGAACATATAGCTTTCTTTAGAAACCGGGAGCCCAAGCTCCTCCATGGTCTCGCAAAAAGCCTCAAAACGCTGGATGCTCTCATAGTGGTAAAGCGGGCCTCCGGCGTAGATCATATCCCTGCAGCCGTGAACGTCGTACATGTGCTTTACAACGGAGCGGATGAGGTTTTTGTTGTCGTTTCCGACATAATGGAACCCATCGACGTAATACGAAATGCTGACGACAGGGGCATTGACTTTTTTAAGCCTTTCAACCGTTGCAGCGATAACGTCCGGGTTTTCGGTATTGCAGCAGTCAAAGATAAAGCCATCGAAGTCGTCGTAGTTTATCTGCTCATAAAGAGCATACTCGCCTTCGTTGAACTTTTCATCATGGCTTAAGTTGCCGTTGGTATTGAAGGTGTACAGACACATGTCAACACCGAGTTCTTTGGCACCCTTCTTTATGCCGTCTACCCACCCGTAAGTTACGTATCTGCGCCATCCGTCAGTGATCAACGCGATCTTTTTCATAGGTCCCCTCCGTTTAAGATCATTTCAGCGTAGCATTCATACTCCCAAGCCTGTAGCCCTTCAGATCCAGGGAAACAAACAAAAACCCGATCTCCCGGAACTTTTCGTATATCTCTTCCCTTATCCCGTCGGCGGCAAGCCTCGGGATATCCGCAGCCGGAACCTCGATCCTTGCAAGCTTCCCGTGCATGCGCACACGCTCCTCGAGGAACCCGTGCTCGATAAGGAACTGCTCGGCCTTGTCGATCATGTTCAGCTTTTCTTCCGTTATCTCCTCGCCGTATACAAACCTCGAAGCAAGGCAGGCGTAGGCCGGCTTGTTCCAGGTAGGAAGTCCGAGGGCCTTAGAGATAAGCCTTATCTCCGCTTTTGTAAGCCCTGCCTCACGTAAGGGACTCTTTACCGAAAGCTCAGCCGCCGCACGAAGCCCGGGCCTGTAGTCCCCAAGGTCGTCCATGTTTGAGCCTTCAGCCATATATTCTATACCGTTTTCATCCGCGATCTTCCTGACCTCTGTGAAGATGCCGTGCTTGCAGAAATAACACCTGTCCGGGCCGTTGTGCCTGTAGCCCTCTTCCTTCATGGGGTCAACTTTGCAGATGATATGCCTGATCCCGTGCTCCTTGCAAAAATCCGTTGCTTCCTTCACCTCGCGCCCGGGAACGGAGGCATCTGCCCCGGTGACTGCTATAAGGCGGTCTCCAAGGACTTCGTGCGCAACAGCAAGGAGGAAGGTTGAATCCACACCTCCGGAAAACCCTACAGCCAGGGAACCTAACCCCGCTATGAACTCTTTTAATCTGTCAAGTTTCTTTTGAAGCTCTTCCGGCAATAATTCTTTGTTTTCACTCATAATACATTTACCTGCCTTTCGTGCCCCTATCATACGCTTTTCCCTGACATTTTGATCAACCGGACCGGGAGATCAGATCTCGATTATCGTAAAAGTATTCCTTACCTTCTTCGATTCATACAGTGCCTTGTCGGCTGTCTTGATCAGATTGTTTACGAGCCCGGTCCCGTAGGCGGCACCAAAGCTCATAGTTATCTTTACGTCCTTGTTGCTCTCAAAGCTGATCTTTTCAAGCTCGGTCCTGAACTTAGACAGCTTCTTCTCCAGGCTTTCTCTGGAGATATCGAAGAATACCATCATAAACTCGTCACCGCCGTAGCGGATGACAACGTCGCCTTTTCTGACGGACCTGTCAAGGATCTGTGCCACCTTGCGGATCGCCTCGTCGCCGCACTGGTGGCCCGCAGTGTCGTTAACCTCCTTGAAAAGGTCGATATCGGCCATGACCACGGCCTTGCAGGGCTCATAAATAAGCTTTTCATCAAGGAACTTCCTGTTCCGGATCCTTGAGAGAGAATCTATATAGATGGCCGTTTCAAACTCCGAGATCTTCTGCTGCTGCGCAAGGTTCTGAAGCTTAACCTCCGTCGTGTCCTGGCAGCCGTAAACTATGTGGGCTATGCTCCCGTCCTCGTTTCTGTCACCTATCATGAAGATGCCGTCAAACCAGCGCTGCGCGCCCTCGCTGAAAAACTCCATGCTTGTGGAGCCGTATTTCTGCAGGGCCTCAAGGATCTTGTCCTTGTCCAGCCATTCATAGAGACTTTTGCGGAAAGACCCCGCAACAGTCGCATCCACGTTGTTCTTAAGGAACCTGAGGGCATCGGGATCCTTTGGAACCTTCTCCACGTATTCATTGGTGCTGATCATCCTGTAGCTCATATCATTGACATCGATGAACATAGAGAAATTGAAGACTTTGCCGATAGCCTCGATGATCTTTAAGTATTCCTCAAGCTCCTGCTGGGCGGTGATATCGCGGTAGCACCCCATGTAGATCTCAAGAGAACCGTCGTCCGGACGTCTTATAAACCGGCCGGCGCCCGTCACCCATATGATACTGCCGTCCTTTTTCTGCATACGATAAGTGGCGTGAGTGATATCCGGAAGCTCGCGGTGGATCCGCACAGAATCCCAGAACAGCTTAACTATGGCATCTCTTTCTTCCGGGACAAGGGTCTTTACCCAGCTGTCAAACTCGTCGGGAAGGTCTTCCACCCCATCGTACCCCAGCATCTGCCTGGTCTCGTCGTTAAACTCGAAGGAGAGCATGTTCTCGTCACGGTCAAAGGTGCAGAAATACATACCTGCTTTAAGGCCCTTCGCGAACATATCTTCCCTGTATTTGGCGGTCCTGTATTTGCTGTTGGCTTCGTCTATCCTTTTGTTGCACTCGGTAATGACTTCGCGCATTTCCTCAGGATATGCCGAGATATCAAACAAAGGCACAAAGTCGTTTACGGCCAGACTGGCCTCCGTGGCAAACTTTCCGACACCGTTATCGATTCTTTCAGAAACTGTTTTATTATTCATTTTGGCTCCCTATCATCGCTGTTCTACACGCAAAAACAGCAATCCCATTTACTCTGTTGTGTACTTCCGGATCTTTATGCACCCGGATAAAAAGATTATAACACATTTCCCCGAAATACGGGAGTTTTTTGTCGTTTTTTTATACAGGATCTATTCGGGATTTATTCGTTTTTTATTCAGGTTCCGCGCCTGTCCGACGCATCTTTCGCCGGATGCGGTTGATGTGCCGCTCAAAGTCGCCGCTTTCGATAAGATCGCACAGCAGATACTGCTCAAGCGTAGGCACAGTACAGGAATAAAACCCTAGCTTCTCCGCAAACACAGGAACAAGCTGCTCTGGCAGCACCATATATCCCGCACGCAGGGCAGGGGACACAGTGCGCGAGAAAGTGTTAAGATAAATGACGTTATGGCTTCTCGCGTTGGAAAACACGGTTTCCTCGTGCTTTCTAAGAAGCGAGAACTCGGACTCGAAATCGTCCTCGACAATAAACCTCCCAGGCTCCTCGCCCCACCTAAGGTACTCCCTGCGCTTTGAAACATCGGCCGTAACGCCGCTTGGAAAGCTGCGGTAAGGGGTGATGTGGAGCACCGATGCGGTAGCGGCCGCAAGTGCATCA
>JAGDCQ010000108.1 GCA_017958465.1 Lachnospiraceae bacterium | reverse complement strand
CCCGTGATGTCGTACTCCATAACGCCGATGGTGGTCTTGCGGTCCGGCGTGAAATACAGCACGCACTGATCTGCCTTCATATCGGTTGGTGTATATATCTTCATCTCCAAAGGAAGCTCATACTCAATCTGTGAAGCATCGATATCGAAAACGATGAAGTTGGAGCGCCTAACCTCGCGCGTTAATGCCTTGGATATCTGGACCTTCCGAAGGGTCTCAAACTCGATCAACGTATTGTCCACTCCGCTCGGTACTGCGATCATACATGTACAGGAGCGGATCCCGTTTGTGGCTGTGTAAACGGCTGCATTATCGTAGTTGGTCTCCGCCTCTTCAACGCCGGTCACATAAATATCCGCCGTTAGGCCCATATAATGCACTGTTTTCGTGTGCGAGCCCACATAGTAGATGGTGGGGCTCGGCAGATCGAAATCTGTTACTGTTTCCACAACACCGTCGGAATAGGTCGCCTTAACGATTATATCCGCCTTCCTTACGTCTTTACCGAGCTCGACGGGTTCTCCGTTGTACTCGGCGGAAAGTGACGCTATGGTCCTTTCTATGCCCTCCAGCGTGAAGGTGGCGGTCTTACCGCGATAACTTACAACGATTATATTTGCGCCCAGCATGGTGGGGGTATCCGTTGAGATGTCATAGACCATTATGTCTTCCACCGTGGCATCATCGTAGGCCGCTGTCACATAAATCTGGTCTCTGTCGATAAGGTTCCCCATCATCACTTCGTCGCCGGTATAAGTTACAAACAGCGAAACAATGGGCTTGTTATCCTGTCCCTGAACAACGAATGTCTCGGACTTTTTGCCGAATTTTACGGTCACTTCATTGTCGCCCACATGCCTGATCACGTCGTTTTCAAGGGTGAAATCGTAAACCTGCTCATACGAGCCATCCGAAAATGAACAAAAGACGCTCAGGTTACGGGCGTCTACTGCATTGTCTATACTTATCAATTCTCCGGTGTAGTAAGGGAATATCTCTTCCACTTCCTTACCAACCACCGTAAAGCTTGTGGTCTTCCCAAGATATATGACTGCTATCCTGTTCTCGCCCTCCCGCTTTACAACTTCGGTCGACAAAGTGTAGTCATTAACCTCTACTATTGTTCCGTCCGCGTAAACCGCGTTGACGGTAAGCTTTGCTCTGTCTATGGACCCGTCCACTATAACGGCGCCTCCGCTGTACTCAGCGGTGATATATGCCGGTGTTTCGGTCCCTGCTTTTACGGAGAACATCGCGCAGGCTGCACTCATGAGGAAAACCGCTGCTGCTGCATAAACCATCAAAAACTGTCTCATTTTTATAAGCTTTGATCTGCTCACGTTTTCCCCTCCTTCGCCATTATTTGCGATACATTTTCACGGTTGTTTTATCGAACCATGCAAAATATATATCGGGTGATTTCCACAAAAGTTTAGAGTTTTTTGAAAAAAATCCACAATCCACAAAAAAGGCCCTGCGGCACGGGACTTTACTTCACCGGCCGCAGAGCCTTTCATTTTTTATAGATGTTTAAGCATTGAACATCAGCTTGTCGCTGTCAAATATCTTTGCAAGGACTACGGTAAGTACCGCAGATATTGCAACTGTCACGCCAAGGGACACAAGGTAGTTTACTGAGCTGATCTCGCCAGTGGTGATGTCCTGGATCGCAATTGCATTGCCGTACAGCGGGATCGCATATTTTGTAATGCTGTTCTTTGCGCCGGTCTGGAACATCGTCATCATGGCGGCAACAAGAACTACCATGTATGCGGGAGTAACAAATGTGCTTGCGCTCTTTGTATCCTTTGCAAAGGATGAAAGCACTGCGATAAAGACAACAAAGAAGTAGTCAAGGACGATGAGCATCAAACCGAGCTCTACGATCTGAAGTATATCAAAATGTACCGTACCGAAGCCGCTGCCCATATCGGAAAGGTTTCCGCCCATGGTCGATATGGAGACTATCATCGAAACAGCGTAAACAATGGATGAAAGCGCTGCGATTATTGCAAGAGCCACTACTTTGCCCATTGCGATGTCTGTTCTCTTAATAGGGGCAACAAGCATGGATGCGAGGGTTCCGCGCTCTTTTTCGCCCGCGAAGGCGTCAACGCTGATGCTCATTGCGCCCGAGAACAGCATGATCATGATCATGTAAGGCAGCATCATCGAGATGAACTGCGTGCCCGCTTTGGACTCCTTTACGATCTCCTTTTCGGTCTGGTTGAACACTGTAAGCTGCTCAAGGTTTCCGATACGCTGGCTTAAAAGCATCGTCCTGTAGACGTTCAAAGTGTTTGAGAATACGCTGTAAGCCTGCTGTGAGTAGTTTTCCGTGGAGTTGAAGGCGATATCGATGTTGGGGATCTGGTCGCCCTGACCCTTGTAGGCTTTAAATACATCATCGAAGTCCTTCTGGAGAACTACGACAAGGTCCAGCTCGCCGTTAAGCACCATATTCTCTATATCGGCCTTTTTCTCGGTATATTCTGCATCCGAAAGCCAGGTGATATTTGAACCTTCCTTGAATCCCGACTCGTCGATCGCATTGTTCAAGGTTTCCGTTGCGTTAACGATGACTGTTTTCGAAACATGCGACTCAATATCGGAATTCATGCTCTTTGCAAGCGTTCCGATAAGGCTGTAGAGCGCAAACATGAGTACAGCGGGGATCACAAACAGGGAAATGATGAGCTTCCTGTCGCTGAAAACGCGATACAGCTCTTTTTTAAGCACTAATACCAGGTTTCTCATTTTGTCTCACCCCCGTTCGCTTTGTAAAGTTCAAAGAATGCATCTTCAAGATCGTTTGTCCCGGTCTGCTCGTATATTTCGGAAAGTGACCCTTCTGCCACTTTCTTACCGTTGATTATAATGCCTATCCTGTCGCAGAGCTTTTCGGCTTCGCTCATGATATGGGTTGAAACTACAACAGTCTTTCCGGCTTCCTTTAACTCTTTAAGATAGTCCGTGACAGTGCGGGCTGTAAGGATATCAAGACCGGATGTGGGCTCGTCGAAAACGACTACCTCAGGGTCGTGCACAAGCGTAACAGCGATAGCCGCACGCTGCTTCATACCTGTTGAAAGCTCTTCGATCTTCTTGCCCGCAAAGTCGTAAATGTCAAACCTTGTGAACAACTCTTTGCGCCTTTTCTCGATCTGCTCCTCCGTCATTCCGTGGATACGGCCGAAGAACTTGAACATATAGTCCGTTGTAAAATGCGCGTCCAGCTTGATCTCGTTGGTAAGGAACGCAATGGATCCGCGCACCTTTTCGCCCTCGGTAACGGTGTCGAACCCGTTAACCTTTACAGAGCCTTCGGTGGGTTTAAGGATCGTCGCGATGCAGCGCAGCGTCGTTGTCTTACCTGCACCGTTGGGGCCAAGGAGCCCGTAGATCTCGCCCGGCCTGGATTCGAAGCTCAGGTTGTTAACGGCGATCTTAGTGTTCTCAGTGGTCTTAAGCTCTTTCATCTTTCTGGCATTAAGCTTATAGACCTTTGTCAGATTGTTGACCGAAATCATAACTTCCTCCCATATTGTTTAGTATCTTGGTCAATTACTTTGTTAAGTTTATCACTGCATCTGTTCCAAGGCAACGGAAACTTGAATTCTTGTCGTGAACAGACGGGATTTTTGTTTTAATTGATATTACAGGCTTTTTTCGATACGTATCAGGAAACTTGCAGTGGCATTTTTGCAGAGATGTATCTTATTATTCCCAGAACAGCTCGTCCAGAGTTTTCCCGAGAGCCTTACAGATAGCCACACAAAGGTTGATGGAAGGGTTGTAATCCCCTTTTTCTATTGCATTTATCGTTTGCCTCGAAACTCCCACCTTATCCGCAAGGTCCTGCTGCGACATATCAAGGATAGCCCGTGCAGCCTTCAGCTTAAGGTTCTTCATGATATTCCTCCTTTTTGTCCAGCAGATATTTGATCAGCAGGATGATCAGAAGATAAACAATAAATATGCCGCAGATAAAGTTAGCCGAGCCGACGAAGGTCAGTTTGCCGTTCACAAAAATATCGCCCCTTGTGATATGTGAGGCTCCGAGCAGTATATTCATAACTGCGATCCCACTGAACACACCGATGAAAGTCCCTCTTTTTTCGTCCAT
>JAGDCQ010000107.1 GCA_017958465.1 Lachnospiraceae bacterium | reverse complement strand
TTTCTTGCCGAAATCATCGTATGCACGCAGGAACCACTCTCCGTCGTAGCCGTCCTTCATGATGGCTGCACGCATCTTCTCAACTTCAGCATCCACACGGTCAGCCTCGGCTGTATTGCCGGTCTTTCGCATAAGTTTCGCATATTCCTCGCCGATGTAAGCAAACATACCGGCGATCATCACGGATTCCGCAACACGTCCGTCCTTGCTGGTAGTAGTCTGGAAGGACTCACCCGACTCTGTTGAGAAGCAGTTCAGGTTAAGGCAGTCGTTCCAGTCCGCACGTCCGATGAGCGGCAGAGCATGAGGGCCCAGGTTGTTTATGACATGATCGATGGAACGCTTTAAGTGGTCCGAAAGCGGAGTCGCGGTCTCAGGCTTGTTGTCGAAAGGTGTGGGCACGTCAAGGATCGAGTAATCGCCGGTTTCCTTGATGTAAGCAACAACCGCGAGCACCAGCCAGAGGGGATCGTCGTTGAAGTTGCCGCCTATCTCGTCATTGCCCTTCTTTGTAAGGGGCTGGTACTGGTGGTAAGCGCCGCCGTCCTCGAGCTGAGTGGAAGCCAGGTCGATGATACGCTCCCTTGCGCGGTCCGGGATCTGGTGTACAAATCCAAGAAGGTCCTGGTTGGAATCACGGAAGCCCATACCGCGGCCGATGCCGGACTCAAAGTAGGAAGCACTTCTCGACAGGTTGAAGGTGACCATACACTGGTACTGGTTCCAGATGTTGACCATACGGTCAGTCTTCTCCTCGGGAGTCTTGCAGCTGTACTTTGAAAGCAGTGTGTTCCAGTACTCCTTAAGCTCGTTGAATGCCTTGTCTACAGCCTCTGTGGTGGCATATTTCTTAAGCATTGCATAAGCCTTGGTCTTGTCGATGACATTCTCCCCGTTAGGCGCAGAATAAGACTGGACAAGGGCACCTGCGGCTATCTGGGAAACAGGCTTGGGTGATGTTGTGTCGCCCTTGTTTGCCTCTGAAAGGGTGCCGGTCTGGTAAGCCCACTTCTTGTCATGCTCGTTTTCAATGTATCCGAGAACGAATACAAGCGTTTTTTCTTCGCCCGGAGCGAGCTCAACGTCCACACAATGGGAAGCACAGGGTGACCAGCCGTTAGCAATGGAATTGCCGGATTCTCCGCGTACAACAGCTTCCGGAGCCTCAAAACCGCCGTAAGTGCCGATAAAGCTCTCGCGATCCGAATCAAAGCCCGAGATCGGTGCATTTACTCCAAAGAAGGCGTAGTGGTCACGACGTTCTTTGTACTCTGTCTTATGATATATCACGGAGCCTTCAATTTCAACTGCTCCTGTGCTGAAATTTCTCTGGAAGTTTGTGGAGTCGTCCTGAGCGTTCCACAGACACCACTCGATGAAGGAGAAAAGACGGATCTTCTTAATCGATTTCGTATCATTTTTCAATGTCACTTTATGGATCTCGGCATTCTCGTTAAGCGGCACAAAGTAAGTAACTTCGGCACTTACGCCGTTCCTTGTGCCCTTGATCTTTGTGTAGCCCATACCGTGGCGGCACTCGTAAAATGACAGCTCTTTTTTGGCGGGAGCCCAGCCCGGTGACCAGAAATCGTCGCCGTCACAAATATAGTAGTAGCGTCCTCCGCCAAGATCCAGTGGAACGTTGTTATAGCGGAAGCGCGTGATCCTGCGGAGTTTCGCATCTTTGTAGAAGCTGTAGCCTCCGGCTGTATTGGAGATAAGAGAGAAGAAGCCGTCGGATCCAAGGTAATTGATCCAGGGATACGGAGTCTTCGGGGAAGTGATAACGTACTCCTTGTCTGCGTCGTTAAAGTAACCAAACTGCATGTCGTAAACCGCCTTTCTTGTAGTGTTTTGCTGCTGGTCTCTGAAATCTGACCTTGTTACGAAAACGATTAAGTTTATTATAGATCAAAATTTCAAAAAATGCAACATGAAAAAAAGACTTGTTTCTACCCTAAAAAAAAGAGAACGATTTCAACCTCCCGAAAGCGACACGCGCCGCGGGGCGCACTGCAAAGAGCAGGATGACCATGCGGTCCTCCTGCTCTTTTGCATGTTTTTTTAATCAGAATCCCAGTTTGTGCTTTGTCTCCAGCTTTTCGCTGAATTCCTTGTCGCCGCTGGCGGCTATGAAATCTTCCTTTGTGATCACAAAATCCGTTTTCCCTGCCAGCGAAGCGCGCAAAGCGGCTTTGGACCAGGTGCGCTCGTAGAGGTTTCGCACAAAACGGGCGTTTGCAAACTCTCTCGACTCCATATACCCGTCGGAAAGCTCGTCAAAGAAGCGTTTTGCCTCTGCTTCGAGCTCGGGAGCGTATTCGAAATGTTTGCGGACCATCAGCATAAAGATCTCATACAGCTGTTCCTTTGTATAGTTCGGGAAATCGATCAGAAGCGGCATACGGCTCCTTAAACCCGGATTTGCCTTCATCAGCGTATCCATCTCGTCGGTGTAGCCCGCCATAACGATGAGCATATCGTCCCTGTGGTTCTCCATTTCGGAAACAAGCGTGGTTATGGCCTCTTTGCCGTAATCGTTCGACTGCTTTTCCCCGTCATACAGCGAGTACGCCTCGTCTATGAAAAGCACGGAGCCGTAGGAATCGCGGCAGATGGCTGCCGTTTTTACTGCCGTCTGGCCGACATATTCCGCAACCAGGTCACGGCCTGTGTACTCAAAGAAACCGCCCTTTCTGAGGATCCCTTCTTCGCGCATGATCTGGCCTATGATCCTTGCGACCGTAGTCTTTCCTGTACCGGGAGCGCCCGTAAAGCGCATATGGATCGACGGTCTGTCCAGCTTTTCGTTTGAGATTGCAACCTTGACCTGCGCGATTATCTCGCGGATACGCTCGGTTATCTTTTCCATGCCGATAAGCTCCGCAAGCGCGGCATAACCGGTTGCTTTCTGCTTTGCCCTGTCCACGAGACCCTCAAGGTCCCCGCCGCGGATCACTTCATCCCCTTCTTCTCCGCCATTTGCAAGCTTCTGCGCATCATAGCGGGATTTCTCCAGCATTATCTCGTAAGCTACCTTCTCAGCGCTCTTAAACCCGTAAAAACGGCCATCCATCTTTTCAAGGTGTATTTTGTCCAGCGCTACTTCCTGGATGCTTGTTTCAGGCGAATAACGGCTGTCGTTTATGGTATTCCAGATGTGTTCCATAACGACAACATCATGGAGCGGAGGGACCGCCACCACTTTAAGGATCATGGTGTCCGAGAGCACGCCCGCGATCTCGTCCAGAGCCTTTTTCTCCAGGAACGGTACCCTGAAAGCAAACACATACTTCTCCCGGAACTCCTCCAGCTGTTTAATAAAACCCCTAAGATCGTTGAACCTGTGGCCTTCAAGGAAATATGAAATGTCGAGCCCGACTATATTGTATTCTTTTTCGTCCTCATGCTCCCTCAGAAGGTCTATGGCATCGTCCACAGTCCCGCAGGCGTTGGAGGTTTCCTTGCCTATGGCCATTTCGGTATAGTGGGTCCTGGTTTCATATTCATCATCCGGATAAATGCGATATCTTCGCAATACATCGCCAAAGGACGACAGGAGCGTCGTAAAGCCGCACCCCCTGTCTATTGCAAACAGGTAATTGCGGTTGCGGAGCGCCTTCTTGGCATCCTTTTTCTCAAGCTGGGGAACGCTGTAGGAAAGCTCCTCAACAAGATGCTGATATGCGGAAACGCCGAAATACTGTGTGCTTACGGCACGCAGCATATAGTCGATCTCCTCGGGCCCGTCATAGGGCATTATGGTGATATCCGGCCGGGATTCCCCGGGAAATGCCTGTTCCCAGGCCGAAAGCAATAGCTCCCTGCATTTATCTTTATTCTCTGCCTCAAGCACAAATGTCGCAAACGAATAGCGGAATTGTATATTTTCAGCGCCGATAGCCCTTGCCGCCAGCTCTTTTTCGTAAACCCCCCAGTGTTTTCCGAGCAGGTTCATCCTTTCCTGCGAAAAATCATAATCGGGCATAACCCTTGCTACAAACCTTGACATAACCTTCCTCCTTTAGTGTGACCGGACGTCTTTCTCTGCCCGGTATCCGGAAAATGCGGGCTCGAAGCCACGCCTGAATACAGGATACCATATTCTGATGCTTTGTACAAATGAAAGTGTTTGGGCTTGCGAAGTATTTGAAAATGTATTATAAACAACATAGATGATCTTATTGGAGGAGACCGGTATGCATCTTGGAACAGACGGAAAACTCGATATCACGACCCTTTGTTACGTTGAAAAAGACGGGAAATATCTTATGCTCCACAGGGTCAAGAAGAAGCACGACATAAACAAAGATAAATACATCGGGATAGGCGGGCACGTGGAGGACAGGGAATCCCCCTTAGAGTGCATTAAGCGGGAAGCCCTGGAGGAAGCCGGGCTTACGCTTCTTAACCCGAGGCTTCGGGGGATCATCACTTTTTTGATCGATGATATTTACGAGCTGACCTTTCTCTATACCTGCACCGATTTTGAAGGAGAGCCCGGCGAATGCAACGAAGGGACCCTGGAGTGGATCGATAAAGCAAAGGTAAAGGACCTTCCCATCTGGGAAGGCGACATTCTCATGTTCGACCTTTTGAACACCAGGGATGATGTGTTCTCCCTGAAACTGACCTACGAAAATGATGTTCTTACCAATGCAGCGGCTGATTGAGCCTCTGCCCGGACATCGCAGTCGGGCAGGCTGACTCCCACCCGACCCGTGGTTCTTATCGCAAAATAAAAGGAGAATGCAGGTTTGCGCATTCTCCTATTTTTGAAGTCTTAAATCTCTTTAACAGAACGAATCATTTTGCCTTAATGTAGCCCTGGGCGGTAAGAAGCTCTGCGGAAAGAACAGCGCCGCCTGCCGCACCTCTTAAGGTGTTGTGGGACATTCCGATGAATTTCCAGTCATAAACTGTATCCTCGCGAAGGCGTCCCGCACACACAGCCATGCCGTTTTCACAGTTGCGGTCGAGCGCGATCTGCGGGCGGTTGTCCTCCTCAAAGTAGTGGATGAACTGCTTGGGAGCGCTCGGAAGCTCAAGCTCCTGGGGAACGCTCTTAAACTCTGCCCATCTCTGAAGGATCTCTTCCTTGGAAGGCTTTTTCTCGAAATCAACGAAAACTGCTGCAGTGTGGCCGTTAGTAACAGGCACACGGATGCACTGTGTAGTGATGATGGGCGCCTTAGCCTTTACGATCACGCCGTTTTCAATGTGACCCCAGATCTTAAGCGGCTCCTGCTCGCTCTTCTCTTCCTCGCCGCCGATGTAAGGGATGATATTGTCTATCATTTCGGGCCAGTCCTTGAAAGTCTTGCCTGCGCCTGAAATAGCCTGATAAGTAGTTGCCACTACAGTCTTGATGCCAAACTCCCTGAGGGGATGGAGCATGGGTGTATAGGTCTGGATCGAGCAGTTGGGCTTTACAGCTACAAAACCTCTTGTGGTCCCGAGACGCTTTTTCTGGAAAGGGATGATCTCCATATGCTCGGGGTTGAGCTCCGGAACGACCATGGGAACGTCGGGGGTCCAGCGGTGAGCGCTGTTGTTGGAAACAACGGGAGTCTCGGCCTTTGCGTAAGCCTCTTCAATGGCACGGATCTCGTCCTTTGTCATATCTACTGCGCTGAAGACAAAATCCACGTCGCCGGCGATATCTTCAACGTCGTTAACATTCTTTACGATAAGCTTCTTTACGTTTTCAGGCATGGGATTGTCGAGCTTCCAGCGCTCTCCCACAGCCTCCTCATATGTTTTCCCGGCAGACCTGGGGCTTGCAGCCACCGTAACAACCTCATACCAGGGGTGGTTCTCAAGGAGCGAAACAAAGCGCTGTCCAACCATGCCTGTAGCGCCAAGAACGCCTACTCTTAACTTCTTATCCATAACTGACCTCCTTTTAGCAGAACTTCCGACCGATCGCAGTCAATGCGTAAGGCTCGTTGTTCTGTCGTGTCTTTCTACGAAACACATTTGTCTTTTCTGTAGATAATACTACTATCATTTCAAAAGTGCAAGTGTTTTTTTATTCAAATACGATTTTCATGCAAAATAGTCTTTCGGCAACACAGAATCCAGCTCCGCAAGTGTTTTCACGTAACTAACCTTGCCCCTGAGCTTTGCCGATCCCGGGAAGCCTGCGGTATAGCAGCAAACATGCCTTCTCATTTCGGGGATGGCTCTTTCCTCGCCCTTTGTTTTGCAAAGGTCCGCCGCATGTCGAAGGATCATGTTCCTGACCTCACTCCAGTCCGGCTTTCTGTAAACCTCTGAAGGATCCGCGCCCAGCACATCCGCAAGTTTTTCCCCTGCGACCAGCCTTGTCCCTGCCGCGCGTATTTCTTCAAGGCTTTCAAAACGCCCGGCAAAGGTGTTTATCTCCTTAAAGATCCAGGGGTTGCCTTCCGCACCGC
>JAGDCQ010000106.1 GCA_017958465.1 Lachnospiraceae bacterium | reverse complement strand
TCACTGGTTCGATTCCGGTTCTGGGCATTTCTGTTTATCTATCGATAAACAAAATGGGATATTAGCTCAGTCGGTAGAGCACTTGACTTTTAATCAAGTTGTCCCGGGTTCGAATCCCGGATGTCTCATAGTCGTCCCTGTCACGTTGATCGTGACAGGGATTTTTTTATACAATCAAATCTTTAATTCAAACCAATTCTGACATGATTCACGACAAAACACTTTACCAACCTATTATAATGTGCTAAGGTGCTTGCATTAGTGGTGGTGATGTGTTTAAGCGAAAGGAAATGACTATGCTTGAATTAAAAAACATCGTAAAAACGTACGAAACAGCCGGTGAAAACGTAGAAGCGCTCAGGGGCATCAACCTTCAGTTCAGGGAAAATGAGTTTGTATCGATCCTTGGACCCTCAGGGTGCGGCAAGACAACCATGCTGAACATTATCGGTGGTCTTGACAAATATACATCCGGCGACCTTGTCATTAACGGCAAGTCAACAAAACAGTACAAAGACAGAGACTGGGACACCTACAGAAACCATTACGTAGGCTTCGTTTTCCAGACGTACAACCTTATCCCGCACCAGACTGTGCTCCAGAACGTAGAAATCGCGCTTACTATTGCAGGTGTGAGCAAAACCGAGCGCAGACGCCGGGCAAAAGAGGCACTTGAAAGAGTCGGCCTCGGAAACCAGCTTAAGAAGCGTCCGAGCCAGATGTCCGGCGGTCAGATGCAGCGTGTGGCAATTGCCCGCGCCCTTGTGAACAATCCCGACATCATCCTTGCGGATGAGCCCACAGGCGCCCTCGATACCGAGACAAGTATCCAGGTCATGGACATCCTTAAAGAGATCGCCAAGGACCGCCTTGTCATCATGGTAACGCACAACCCCGACCTTGCCGAGAAATACTCAACAAGGATCGTAAAGATGCTGGATGGCAGTATACTAAGTGATTCTGCGCCTCTTTCCGACGAAGAATACTCCGAGCAGCATGCCGCAGCCAAGAAAAAACTTGAGGAAGACAGCAAGAAGAAGAGGCCTTCCATGTCCCTCTTCACAGCCTTTGGCCTCTCCTTAAAGAACCTCTTCACGAAGAAGGGACGTACAATGCTCACCTCCTTCGCGGGTTCAATCGGTATCATCGGAATTGCGCTTATCTACGCTGTTTCCCAGGGTACCACAAACTACATAAACTCCGTGCAGGAAGAGACACTGTCCTCCTACCCGCTCTCGATCAGAGCCCAGAGTGTGGACCTGTCCTCCCTTATCACTTCCTTCATGGGCAATGCCCAGTCGGTAGGCGAGCACGAAAACGACGCCGTTTACCAGAAGGCCCTCATCTACAACATGGTCAACTCTCTCAGCAATGTGGAGACAAAGCAGAATGACCTCAAGGCCTTCAAAGCCTACATTGAAGAGCAGATGAAGGATGAAGACAGCAAGTTTTCAAAGAGCATCTCGGCTATCCGTTATTCCTACGGCCTGAATATGACCGTTTACACGAAGAACAAAGAGGGAGAAGTGATCCTTTCCGATACCGAAAAGCTTCTTTCATCCCTTATGGAAGACTACTTCGGCTATTCATCCAGTTACGGTTCCAACAGTCTTACGGCGGGTATGTCGGCCCAGGTAAGTTCCAACGGCCTCTGGCGTGAGCTTATCCCCGGAAACGACGGCAAGCTTATCAGCGCCGTTACCGAAAAGCAGTACGACCTGGTTTACGGAAGCTGGCCCGCAAGCTACGATCAGGTTGTGCTCTTCCTTGACGAGCACAATGAAGTAGACGACCTTACCCTCTACGCTCTCGGCCTTAAGACCGAGGAAGAAGTGGGCAAGATAATGGAAGCCGCAAGGGACAAAAAGAGCATCGAGTATACCGCTGAAAAGTGGAGCTACGAAGATATCTGCAACCTTGAGTTCAAGGTGGTGCTTCCTTACGAGTGCTACACATACGACGAAGCTACCGGCACCTACAAGGACCTGCGCGAGACAGAAACAGGCCTTGAATACCTTTACGACAAGGCCATGAAGCTTAAGGTAACGGGTATCGTTAAGCCTTCAGAGAGTGCTGTTTCGTCAAATGACGGCGGTGGGATCGGCTACACATCAAAGCTTGTGGAATACATTATAAACAACGCTGCAGAAAGCGAAGTTGTAAAAGCCCAGAAGGAAAACGAAAACACGGATATCTTTACAAACCTTCCTTTCAGGCCCGCTGAGAAATCCATGACCGATGCCCAGAAAGCCGCAAAATTCAAGGATTATGTGGCAGAGCTTGACGACAGGGCGAAGATGTACGCATATATGCAGATCGCTTCCCTTCCGGACGAAGCTGCAATGGCAGAGTTTGTAGCCCAGAAGCTTGATTCAATGTCAAGGGCCGAAATGGAGCAGACCCTCGTTCAGGCACTTGTACAGCAGTCCGGAATGTCCGAAGATATGCTCAAATCCTACCTTTCGGAAATGAGCGATGAAGATATCAAAAAGACCTTCACATCCATACTTGAGGAGCAGTACAAGGCCCAGTACCGTATGCAGGTTATGCAGCAGATGTCGGCGCTGACACCGGATCAGATCCTTGCAGCCTTCAACGATGCACTTGCAAAATACACCGACGAAGAAAGCGCAAGATACTTTGACGAGATCATCACTTTCTCGGAATCAAGCTACAAGAACAACCTGAGGACCCTCGGAAACCTCGATCTGGACAATCCCTCCGGCATCAACCTCTACTCTGCAAGTTTTGCAGGCAAAGATATGATAGAAGAGGGAATAGCGGATTACAACAAAGGTGTTGAAGACGACCTCAAGATCGAATACACGGACTATGTAGGCCTTATCCTTTCTTCCGTAACAACCATCATCAATGCGATCACATACGTGCTCATCGCATTTGTGGGCGTTTCCCTTGTGGTTTCATCTATCATGATAGGTGTCATAACCCTGATCTCCGTACAGGAAAGAACAAAGGAGATCGGTATCCTGCGTGCCATCGGCGCATCAAAGAGAAATGTGTCCAGCATGTTCAACGCGGAAACAGTGATAATAGGCTTTACCTCCGGTCTTCTCGGAGTTGTGATAACCGTATTGCTGTGCATCCCGATCAATATCATCCTGCACACGCTGACAGGTATCAATACTTTAAGTGCAGTCCTGCCGCTTCCTACGGCGGTAATCCTTGTGCTGATAAGTATGTTCCTCACGCTTATCGCAGGCATAATCCCTTCAAGGAGTGCCGCAAAGAAGGATCCTGTGGTCGCACTCAGGACAGAGTGATCCCGGCGGGAAAATTCGTCTATATTGCGGTTTATCTCATTGACGGGAACAATCAAAATGATTATTATAGTAAGCAGGGTGGTATGCCCTGCTTACTTTTTTGCGCGATAAGCAAATGCTTGAAACAAGCTTGCTTGTATGGCAAGGACTGAGCGGGGACAACACTTTTTTGGAGGTACAGATATGAACAGAAAAGACTTTGGTGCAAAACCATTAACACTTCCGCAGCCGGTATGGATCATAGCAACATACGACGAAGACGGCACTCCGGACGCCATGAACGCAGCCTGGGGCGGGATAAGCGAGCAGACAGAAGTATCGGTCTGCCTGACACCAACACATAAAACAGTAACTAATTTCTTAAGGAGCGGCGCGTTTACCATAAGCATGGCAGACGCAGACCATATCAAGGCTTGCGATTACTTTGGGATCGCTTCCGGCAACAAAGTGAAAAACAAGATCGAGAAGGCCGGACTTACAGTCACCTCCAGTGACAAGGTTTCGGCGCCGATCATCAACGAGCTTCCGGTCTGCATAGAATGCAAAGTGATAGAATACAACAAGGAAAGCTGCATTTTAAGAGGAGAGATCGTTAACGTATCCGTAAGGGAAAGCGTGATGACAGACGGAAAGCTTGATATGGAAAAGGCACGTCCCGTGTGCTTTGACCCCTTCAACAACGCATACCACGTGATCGGAAAGCGTGTAGGCGGGGCCTGGAGCGAAGGAAAGGAGCTTTTGTGATCAAAGGCCTGTAAAACGGCAGATCAGAAGTATAAAGATGAGTTTTTTTTATCGAAATAGGGGAGGAAAGAACAAAAATGTCTAAAGAAACAAGCAAAATGGGCGTATGGCTCCTGGTGGACGCCCTTCTTCTGCTGGCAATAGTTGTGATAGTTGCATTTATTGTGGGGCAGACAAAGAAAAACAACCAGGGGACAGAACCTACAGGACCCTTAAGGCCTGTGTCGGGTACGCCCGCAGAAGAGGTGTCGAAAACTCCTTCAAAGGAGCCTTCGCCAACGGAAGAGGCAACGCCTACTCCTACAGAAGAAGCAACGCCTACTCCTACGGAAGAAGCAACACCTACTCCTACTGAGGCACCCACACCAACGCCCAGCACTGCGCCCAAGATCGAGGCCAACGCTACCTGCTATGTAAACGTGGCAAATATCAGAAAAGGCCCCGGCACTGAGAACGACAAGGTAATGATCATTGTCGACGGCAAAGAAGTGCCTGCACAGCTCGGGCTTAACCAGAGGGTTCAGATCACAGAGATAAAGGACGAGTGGTACCATATTTTTGCGATAGTTGAGGACCAGAAGGTAGAAGGCTACGTAAAGGGGACCTTCATCACTCCGGATAACGGCTCAGGTTTCCGCGCGATATCGGACAATACCCAGCAGAATGTGCCCACGCCCATCATAAACGAAGCGCAGTATGCCGCTTATGACACAGTCTGGAGAGAGTGGTGGTACGAGAACAATTCCACACACGATATCCCGAAGTCCTCATATTCAAACAATATGACCAACAAATTCAAACAGTATGGGGCATATTATGCGGATCTAAACGCTACAAAAGAAGACAAGGTCATCTACCTTACCTTCGACTGCGGCTACGAGAACGGCTACACTGAGAGGATCCTCGACACACTGAAAAAATACAATATCAAAGCCTGCTTTTTTGTAACAAAGGGCTATCTTGAGCAGGCGCCCGGGATCGCAAAAAGGATGAAGGATGAGGGGCACATTGTCGGTAACCACACGGTAAACCACCCCAGCCTTCCAAAGCTTTCTTCCGGCAAGATCGCAAGCGAGCTTGTGGGTGTAAGCGACTACTTCAAGAAGGTAACCGGGTACGAGCTCGACCCCTTCATGCGTCCGCCCATGGGCGACTTTAGCGAGACTTCGCTTAAGGTACAGCAGGATCTTGGCTATAAGACCATCTTCTGGAGCATCGCCATCTACAACGACTTTAACCAGGATTATCAGGACAAAGTCGATACCCTCGGACCGTTCAAAAAGTGGCATCACAGCGGCGCTATTGCCCTTATCCACGCGGTTTCAAAGACAAATACCGAGAAACTCGAGGAAGTCATTTTGTTCCTAAAGGGAGAGGGGTACCGCTTCGGGACACTCGACCAGTTATCATAAAAGTAATGCAATAAGAGGATAAATCAAGTAAAAGCGACATCTCACGATCTCGCGCCACGGAGGTAAACATGAACAACATCGACCAAATGTCTGCAAACGCCATCAGGGTCCTTTCTGCGGATGCGATCCAAAAGGCAAAATCGGGACATCCGGGCCTTCCCCTTGGAGCTGCTGATGCGGCTTACGCCCTCTGGGCAAGGGAGCTGAAGCACAATCCCGCCGATCCCGACTGGTTCAACAGAGACCGTTTCATCCTTTCGGGCGGACACGGTTCCATGCTTCTCTACTCACTGCTCCACCTGTTTGGCTACGGCCTCACAAAAGAGGATCTTATGCAGTTCAGACAGCTGGATTCGTTAACACCCGGACACCCGGAATACAAGCATACAAAGGGCGTTGAAGCTACCACAGGCCCCCTTGGCGCAGGTATGGGCATGGCAGTCGGAATGGCGATGGCTGAAGCTCATCTTGCCGCAAAGTTCAACAAAGAGGGATATCCCGTTGTTGATCATTATACATTCGCTCTCGGCGGCGATGGCTGCATGATGGAAGGCATTTCGCACGAAGCCTTCTCCCTTGCGGGGACGCTTGGTCTTTCAAAGCTCATCATCCTCTACGACAGCAACAAGATCACCATCGAAGGCAGCACAGATATCGCCTTCACAGAAGACGTTAAGAAACGTTTTGACGCATACGGATTCCAGACTATCGTTGTTGAAAACGGAAACGATATTGAGGCTGTGGCAGCGGCTATCCGCGAAGCAAAGGCCGACAAAGAGCGCCCTTCGATGATAATGCTCAAGACCCAGATCGGTTACGGCTGCCCCGGAAAGCAGGGCAAACCCAGCGCGCACGGCGAGCCTCTCGGCGACGAAAACATCCTTGAAATGAAGGACAACCTCGGCTGGCCGAGCAAAGAACCTTTCTTTGTGCCCGAAGAGGTTTATGACAACTATAAGAAGATCGCAGCAGATAAGGCAAAAGCCGAAGATGAGTGGAACAAGATGTTTGCCGAGTGGTGCAGCAAGTTCCCTGAGCTTAAGAAGGAATTCGACGACGAATTCAACATGGATATCGCAAAGCCGCTCATCGATGACGCGGACTTCTGGGCTTTTGATCCCGCTCCACAGGCAACAAGAAACCTTTCCGGTATCACGATAAACAAGCTTAAAACAAAGGTTCCCGCACTCTTTGGCGGTGCTGCGGACCTTCATCCTTCCACAAAGACTTACATGAAGGAAATGGGCGACTTCTCAAAGGACGACAGGCTTGGACGCAACATCCATTACGGCGTTCGCGAGATCGCAATGACAGCCATCGCAAACGGCATCACGCTTCACGGCCTGCGCGGCTTCTGCTCTACATTCTTCGTATTCAGCGATTATGTAAAGCCCATGGCACGTCTTTCTTCGATAATGAAGATCCCGACAACCTACGTACTTTCGCACGATTCGATAGGTGTTGGCGAGGACGGTCCTACCCACGAGCCCATCGAACAGCTTGCAATGCTCCGTGCTATGCCGAACTTCAACGTATGGCGCCCGGCAGACGCAACCGAGACAACAGCAGCATGGTATGCAGCCGTAACATCAAAGGAAACACCTACGGCCATCGTTCTTACACGCCAGAACCTGCCCCAGCTCGAAGGCTCCTCAAAGGAAGCGCTTAAGGGCGGCTATATTATTTCGGATTCCAAGAAGGAAGTTCCGGATGCGATCATCATCGCAACAGGCTCCGAAGTAAGCCTTGCAGTAGGCGCTAAAGCAGAGCTTGCGGCAGAAGGCAAGGATGTACGTGTCGTAAGTATGCCTTGTATGGAAGTATTCGAGCAGCAGAGCGAGGAATACAAGGAAAAAGTCCTTCCGAAGGCAGTTCGCAAGAGAGTCGGCGTAGAAGCGCTCATCGGCTTTGGCTGGGAGCGTTACACCGGACTTGACGGCAAAGTGATCTGCATGAACGGCTTTGGCGCATCCGCTCCTTATTCGAAGCTCTTCCCGAAATACGGCTTCACCGTTGAAAATGTGGTTGCTACCGTAAAGGAACTCCTGTAATAAAAAAATCAGCATCATGCTTTGTGAGATACACATCGCATGATGCTTTTTTTGCGCAAAAAACCCGGGTACAGCCTGTACCCGGGACTATTTGAGTTTTATGAAAGCAGGAAATCGGGATCCTTTGCGGTCTGTGCGTGCACAAACATGAAGAATACCATCAGGGCTTCACCTATCATCGAGAAGAAGACCATAAGGTCCGTATTCTTTGTGGCCGGAGCGAGAACAGTAAAGGCCAGCATACATATTCCCGACAGCAGGAGAGCTATATTGTGCTTTTTGATGACAAGCCTTATGCCGGCGACCAAAAGCGGGATGATGCTCAAAAGGTTGATGATCCCTGAAATGATCTTTGCCCAGACGGGCGTTGCATCCGAAGGAGAATATCTTAAAAGTCCGGCAAATTCAACTGCTTTTATCTCGGTCATGACCGTATGCGTAAGCCCAAGAACTATGAAAAGCACCATAAGCAGCTTCATTACCAGCATCCCTTTTTTCCCTAGATCCGCAGCGTAACCGCTGATGGGGAAAAGGAGCGGGATCAGAATGGCCGAGAGCAGATAACGAACGATACTCAAAACCCAGAGGATATTGCCGTCACCGATAAGTTTTCCTATAGCGATGATAAATGCGTCATAGAAGAGACCGAAGCAAAGGATGGCGATAAGCGCGCGCATTGCGCCGTATGTTTTTCGTCTTCCCCTGAAGGCGAGAACAGATATTCCTACAAGCAATTCAACAAGTGCTGCCGCGATGACGATGATAAGCGCGTTATCAAGTATCAGGGATCGCATTATTGACCTCCCAGCCGGGCTTTCGCCCATGTTTATCG
>JAGDCQ010000105.1 GCA_017958465.1 Lachnospiraceae bacterium | reverse complement strand
CTGAGCTCTGCTTCTTCTCCGCATCAAATGTGACATCCAGGAAGTGGATGGTCTCAATAGCGCCACCTACACATGCGATCAGGTCGGCGGTGCGCTCGACGTTCTCGTCGCTGGATTTGACGAACTGGGCGTCGGTCAGGGAGTTCTCGACCTTCACCGGGAGGCCGATCTCGTTCTGGATAAGGTTCGAGAGGCCGTTAAGGGCGGTGCCAAGGCCCGTGAACTTGATGGCCGGGATGCGGGCCTGCTTGTTACGGGTCGAGTAATATTCGATAACACGGTTGATGTTTACGATGAAGGGGCGAAGGGCCTCGGTCACGCTGTCCTTGAGCTCGGCGGTTTTAAGCCACTCGGCTTCGGACTGGCCGCTAACCTGCTCGGTGTCAGCCTCGTTGAAGCGGTCCTTAACTATCTTCTCGGCGGCAAGGCGGGCGTAAACGTCCTTTGCGGCCAGGGACTGGTCGCGGGCTGCGTCGCGGAAAGCCTCAACCACGTTGTTTGTGCCGTAGTTAATATTACGCTGCAGCGTCATAACGCCCTGCTCGAGGATCATTACGAGCGTGTTCTGCACGTTCATCTGCAGGATCATATCGAAGGGCTGGGGGTCCTTCTCGGCATTCTTCTTAACCCAGCGGTAAACGGAGTTGCCGGCGTAGTCGAGCGCTACAAGCTTGCCGTCAAGCTCCTCTGCAAGGTTGAAGTAGTTTTTGATAAGAGTGTCCGGAACCGCGTAAACAATGGCTCGGTACTGGCCGGCCTCCGGGTCCTCGGCGATAATGGAGTAGGCAAGCTTGTGCTCGCTTATATCCATCGGGAAATACTCGTCCTTCTGGCCTTCGATAACGCCGGGAAGGAGGTTTTCCTTAACCTTCGGGAGGTTTACCTCACGGGAAAGGATTTTTGAGGAGTTCATAGAGAACATGAAGTTCTTGCAGCGGATATCCGCTTTTTCAAGCTCGCGCTTCAGCGCGTCGCCGAAAACCTTCTTGTCACGCACGTAAGCGTCCTCAATAGTGTTCTCAGGAGTGTCAAAGATCGCGCACTTATAGATCTTTGGATTCTTCTTCTTGAAATCCGTTTCCACGATGCGCGTCTTTGCCAGACCGATCTCGATGCTGACAACTCTGTGTATAGCCATTACGTTTCCTTTCACCGGGTAGTAGCCGCTCCCGGACTTGAGATTTTCCAAGCTTAACTTGAGGAAGCGAGCAGGAGTCTAAAACCCTGCTCCCATGCTCAGGCTAAGCTTGCCTGTGTGCCAAACAGCCGAAACGCCGCGCAGCTTAGCAAAACGCGGCCCGCTTCAGGCACTAAAAACTAAAAAACGAAAGATACCAGCTAACGATCCTGTCCCCAAACCACACAGCGAAAAGCAGCCCTGCGGAAAGGTACGGGCCAAAAGCCAGCACATGGTCCTGTTTGCTTATCTTCATCCGCGCAATGTGGATAACAACAGCAAAGAGGCACCCAAGGATAAAGCCCACGATCGCAAGCTTCCATCCCACCAGCAGCCCTGCGGCTGCCATCAGCTTAATGTCGCCGCCGCCGATGCCTCTGCCCTTTGTTACAAGGTAGATGAGGAGGAGCGGAACGGAGATGGCAAAAAAGCCGATGATATGGAGCGGCAGCCGCCCAAGACCCAAAACAAGGTCAAGGGCGGTGGCTGCCACGCCGAGAACTAAAATCGCAATGTTTAGTCCCAAGGGGATCTCAAAGGTGCGCCAGTCTATCACGCTTATCACCACCAGTACGGAGATGAAAAGACAGTAGATGATGCTCTGCCACGCGATCCCGCAAAAGAGAAAGGTCAGTACCCACAGCACCCCGTTCAAAAGCTCCACAATAAAGTACTGGGGGCTTATTTTGGTTTTGCACTGCCTGCACCTGCCCCGGAGAAAGAGGTAGGAGAACAAGGGCACAAGGTCATACCATTTGAGCTTGTACCCGCACTTCATACAATGCGACGGGACCGTCACGATGCTTTCACCGGAAGGGATGCGGTAAATGCAGACGTTTAGGAAGCTTCCCAGTACCACGCCGTATATAAAAACCAGTGCATATATGAAGATGATGTAAGGGATAGGCATATGGGGGCCTTTCTAAAACTCAATTTGATAACAGGCTAATACTATCAGGTTCCCGATGCACCTGTTGTTGATTCAGTAACTGCACCAGTTCCAGAAACATTATAGTAATATGTGTTAGCATCATCTTTAATGCCCTCAATAGCAGCCTGAATCAAGCTCTTAAATGTCACACCTTCTGATACGGTTGTATCAGTGTCTAAGGTTACAGTTGTACCCTTAACGGTGATCTTTGTAGCGTTGATTGAGGTCTTTGACTGTACTTCTGCAACACATGTCTGGATAGCTGATTTAATCGTTGCGCTGTTGTTTTCTTTAGTATTCTTTCTAGCCTGATCTACCCACTTGATAACCTGCGGTGCAAGTGCTACAGCGATGATAGCGATGATGAGTACAACTACGATAAGTTCTACAAGTGAGAAACCTTTGTTGTTTTTCTTTAAGTTCTTCATGTTT
>JAGDCQ010000010.1 GCA_017958465.1 Lachnospiraceae bacterium | reverse complement strand
CTCGCTTTACCTTGTTGCGGACTGGACTGCCATGGATGAGGATCTCCAGGCCGGGTACGACCTTGTAAAAGAGCTGATCTTCGACTCAAAGTTTGATAATCCCTCCACTCTGCTGGAGCAGGTCAAGGCCCAGAAGACGGCTACACGCAATACTATCACACAGAACAGTTACTCGGTAATGCTTTACAGGGCTCTCGGAGCAGAGATCCCGTTGATGAGGCTTTATTCCTACATGAATTTCATCGAATATTACCAGTTCCTTGAAAGCGTGGAGAAACAGCTCCAGACCGGTTCAAAAGAGCCCGGGGAGAAGCTTGCTGCAATACAGGCCTTCTTCAACAATAAGGCCGGCGCGATCCTGACCTTTGCGGGAAGCGAAGACAGCATTGCGGTTAACCGTCCGATAGCTGACGGCTTTATTGCCGATATGCCTTCGGAGGCCCGAACACAGGTTGTTTTCGACCTTCCGGCCACTGCCTACAATGAGGCGCTGATCATCGATTCAAACGTACAATACAACGGAATAGTGGCAAACTACTATCAGCTTGAACTTGATGAGTATGATGCTGCTTTTGACGCCGTAACATCCCTTGTTTCCGATATGATCCTCGTGCCGATCCTCCGTGACGGATATGGCGTATACACTCCCATGAACGCGTTTATGCCGGCATACGGAATGTATATCTTAACTTATCGTGATCCCAATATCATAGAGACCTTTGAAGTTTACCAGTCGCTGGCGGACAGGATCGCAAATATCGAGATCGATCAGGAGACCCTTAACGGATATATCCTCAGTGCTTATTCCTCCTATGCTATGCCTCAGGGCGAGCTTGCAGGTGCAAACGGCGCGATCTCAACGGTTCTTTCAAACGGCGACCAGGAGTATATCGTGGAATGCATGAAGCAGCTTAAAGCTGTGACTCCCGAGAAAGTGAAGGAACTCGCAGGTGTGTATGCAAAAGCCTGGGAAAACGGCTCACTCTTTACGGCAGGCGGCGCAGGAGCTATCAGCGAAAATGCGGATATCTACGACGTTATCCTTAATCCTTTCAATGCCAAGGATGATACAAAGACGGAGTTCACGGATGTTACGAAGGATGGGGAATACAGCTACGAAGCACTCCGCTTTGTATTTGAGAACAAGTATATGATCGCCCTTTCCGAAACTGAGTTCGGAACAATGAGCAATGCGACCGCAGCGGATGTTATCGGCTTTATCTACTCAATGAACGGCGGTACCGCAGACGATTTTGCGGGCGGAAGGGCATTCCTTGCAAAGTACAATATAGTACCTGAAGACCTGGAAGCTGCAGAACCGCTGACAGAAAAGCTGTTCGTACAGATCATGAACGATTCTTACGACCTCGGTCTCACAACAGATACACCTGATACTGTTATGACAAGAGGCGATCTTGCGGAGTTTATCTTCGATGCAATGCAGGAAGAGTGACGTTTGATCAAATATTTCATGTAATTTCAAAAGTTCCCGTAAGATTGCCTACGGGAACTTTTTTGATTTAAGACTTGTCGGGATTATTATTGCGGCGGTGCCGTTCTATGTGTATAATAGAAAACAGAGTTTTTAGCAAAGGAGCGCTCCAAAGTTATGAAAAAAAGCTTGCTTGGCATAATAGTCGCCTGTCTGTTCCTGCTTTCTGCCTGTACCGCAGACGATGTCATAGATATAATAAATGAGGCGCTGACCGAGTTTCCGGGGCCAACTTCGGGAGTAACAGAGGCAGCGCAGATCACAGATCCTCCGGTCACTGAGGGTGTACCTGCACAAAATACGCCTTCTGCAGCGCCTGTCTTAACGGAGCCTGTAAGCATGCCTGTTACGAATGCTCCTACACCGGCGCTTACTGCGGAGTTTAAGGCGCTGGCCCAGAAGTGTTCCCAGGACTACGATGAAAAGCGGGTCATAAAGCTGATCATAGATACCCTCATTAAAGTTGATATGAACGTCGTCGAAAAGATAAAGGAGGTCCACGATTATCTGATAATGACGACCACATATGATCATGTTAACCTTAAGGCGGGTACTGAATCCAAGAGCGTTTACAAGACCTACGGCTGTATCATCGGCCACAGGTGCGTATGCCAGGGGTATGCATACGCCTTTATGGATATCATGACGGCGATGGGGATCGAATGCGTGGAGCTTTCCGGCGGAAACCATGCCTGGAACGCCGTAAAAGTAGGGGACAGCTGGTATTATATCGATCTTACCTGGGACGACCCTTATGACGGAAGCCGCTCAAAGCCCGAAAAGAATGTATATTATGAGTTCGATTATCCGCACTATGATT
>JAGDCQ010000009.1 GCA_017958465.1 Lachnospiraceae bacterium | reverse complement strand
ACAGCAGAAAAAACAAGCCTTTTCTTAAGGACAGGAGTTTCTCTGTCCTTTAAGGCACCTGCTTCCTCTTCAAATATGCTCGTTTCCGGTGCGGCACCGGCAAAGCCCTGCTCAAAAGCATCATCCCCGCCTTTTTTCTCCGCGCCGTAACCTGCCTTTTCAACGGCCTTTATTATATCTTCTTTTGAAGCTGTCCCGCACACTCCCATGGTGTTCGTCAGAAGGCTGACATTTACACTCTCCACTCCCTCTACAGAAGCCACAGCCTTCTCTACGCGCGCCTGGCAGGCTGCGCAGCTCATTCCTGTCACTATATATTGATCCATAATTTTATCTCCGTTTTAGTTAGTAAGCCTGTGCAAACTACCGCTTATTGTATACACTACAACAGCGCAAAAGTCAACCTGATGATCGCAAGTTCACAGAAGATACATACTTGTCTATTATCTATCAATCACTATTGTAAATCTGAACATTTTAAATATTGCAGGAGATTCTTTTTTTCTCTTGAATTATTCAGTCAATTCTGTTATAATTACAAAATATAAAAAGGTATGTGAAGTTTCTGTATCGATTATTAAACCTTAGGAGGAACAGAAATGAAGAAATGGATCAATAACATGAGCATCCGGGCAAAGATCATGCTGATCACGACCCCCCTCACAATTGCACTTATCCTTTCGGTGATCATCATGGCTGTCACTGTAAACACCACCATGACCAACACAAAGGATATCTACAATGACAAGCTCTACTCTATCAACAACGCTCTTGTTTCCGCGGATCGCGACTTTTATCAGGCACTGATCGCAGCAACCCAGCACTTTGATATGGTAAACGGTTTCAGTCTGGTTCCCGAAGATATCCTGTCAGATCTTACGGCCATGAAGCTTGCAGACTTCGAGAAGAACAGGGATCAGGTCCTCAGCAACCTTGAAAAGGCTGTCGGTTTCGCAAAGGACGACAAGCTTCTCTATCTTGAGCTCAAATCAGAGAGTAACCAAAGCTTCGAGCAGTTATACAACAATTTCAAGTCCGGCTACAGTGCATGGTTAAAGCTTTATGATGTTAAGACCGACACCGGCGATTTTGCTACCTGGAACGACGAATTCGACAAGCTCAGGAACAATCTCGACGAGATGGAAGGCATTACCGATGACTGGGCAGAAAAAGCGAGCAAGACGCTCATAGGTCAGATCCAGGCTCAGGTCATCACGATCTCCGTTATATTTACAATCGTTATCGTTCTCCTGTTTGCATTTGAATTCTACGGGATCCATCAGATCAGGACTTCCATGCAGTCGACAAGAGACAATATCGATAAGCTTTCGGGCGGCGACCTTACCGTTAAGTTCCCTGCAGATGACGAACTCGGTAAGGATGAAGTCGGCCAGATGGCTAAGAGTGCTAAGCTCCTCAGCAATAAGCTTCGTGAAGTTATGACAACAAGCAACGAGATGGCTAACCAGCTCTCAGAGTCCGGTACAGACCTTGCAAGCTCCGCTAACCAGGCTTCACAGGCTTCCGATCAGGTTACAAGCGCAGTCGGCGAGATCGCTAAGGGTGCGGTTTCCCAGGCAGATAACGTCAGAAGCGCTTCCGAAAATACAGAGAACATCGGTACCAACATCGAGACCATCGTTGAAAACGTTAAGGAAATGGATTCCGTTGCAAGCGAGATGAAGTCCGCATGCGACAATGCTATGGATTCCCTTGGCAAGCTCATCAGGCAGAGTGAAGAGGTTACCTCCTCCGTTAAGGAGATCGGCGACACCATCAACTCCACCAACGATTCCGCTAAGAAGATCTCCGAGTTCACTCAGGCGATCACAGATATTTCAGCACAGACCAACCTCCTGTCACTCAATGCTTCCATCGAGGCAGCACGTGCAGGCGATGCAGGCCGCGGCTTCGCAGTCGTTGCAGACGAGATCCGCCAGCTGGCAGATCAGTCCAAGGACAGCGCCGACAAGATCAAGGGCATCGTAGATCAGCTCCTTTCGGATTCCGCATCCAGCGTGAGCGTTCTCGAAAAGCTCAACGAATCCTTCGGTATGCAGGCTGAACAGCTTGAGTCCACAAGGTCCACAATGGAAGTCATGAACGGCAACGTTGCGAGCGTGCGCGACACTTCCGCAAGCATCAGCAAGAGAGTATCCTCACTTGACAGCGCTAAGAACGAGCTTACGAGCATCGTGAGCGACCTTTCCGCGATCAGCGAAGAGAACGCAGCTTCCACCGAGGAGACAAACGCTTCCATGGAAGAGCTCAACTCCACCTTCACCATCATCACCGATTCCGCTTCCAAGCTTCAGGTACTTGCAAGCGATATGAAGGACACCATCAGCTACTTCAAGGTTTGATGAACGAAAATGCGCCGGCTGGCGCGCTAACAAAAATAACGAAAACCGGTTGCCACACGGCAGCCGGTTTTTTATTGCGATCTTTATTCTTTTCTTTACTCTTTTCTGATGAACAGTACGCCTAAGGTCCCCGGCCCGCAATGGGTGGTGACTGTAGCTCCCGCCGTTGTATCAAACACTTCTTTGATGCCCGGCTGGAATTCCTTTATAAGCGCTTTTACCTGCTCTATGACCTCAGGGTCACACTTTGTATGGGTGATGAAGATCCTGTCCTGTACGATATCCTGTCTGTCCTTCAGGCGGTCCTCCGCATAGGCGCGGATGACTTTGTTGATGTTCCCGCGGTACTTCTTTCCGGGTGTCATCTTGCCGCCTATAACTTCGATGCAGGGCTTGATGCCTAAGAGATTGGCCCCGAGAGCCGCAAGCGCCGAGCACCGTCCACCCTTATAGAGATAATCTATGGTGTTTACAACAAAGCTTGCCTCTACGCGGGATGTGAGGTTCCTGCACTTTTCTGCTATCTCCTCAGCCGGAAGCCCTTCTTTTGCAAGGTCTGCGGCATAAAGCACCACATGCCCCTGGCCGCTCGAGAGGTTGCGGGAATCCACAACATAAACCCCGCCCACTTCCTGTGCGGCTATGCAGGCGTTCTGATAGCAGCTTGAAAAATCTGAGCTTATGTTTACATGGACAACCTCGTATCCCTGATCGCGCCATTTTTTGAATACCGACATATATTCAGCGGCATTGATGGCGCTTGTCTTGGAAAGTTTCCCTGTTTTTTCGACGTATGCATATATGTCATCAGGCTCTATATCCACGCCGTCCTTCCCCACTCTGTCGCCGAGAGTGACGACAAGCGGAAACACTTCGATGTCAAACCTCTGGATTATCTCCTGCGAAAGGTCGCAGGTACTGTCTGAAATGATCTTTACGGGCATCGCCTTTTCCTCCTTGCGGGGCATTTTTAGGCACGGAAAACCGTATCCGCCTGATAAACATCATTTTATCATTTTAACAGCCCCAATGCAAGCATAAATGGGCTTCTGCGCCTTTAACCCTGCCTTTGGGCAAAAGGGTGTTTCACTCCCTGTTGGCGGATACGATGCCCTTTACGACGGATATAACGACCGCAAAGAGAACGCCCGCTATCGGCCATATGATCCAGGTGCGGCCCCAGTCGTTCGTCATAAAGCTCCAACCGAGGAATACTGCGGTCACGCACATCCAGTAGATCCCGCTGATACTGTTGACGATAGGACTTTTCTTCTTTGCTTCGCGGGTATAATCCTCTTCCTGGAGCAGCATGTTGAAAGCATCCGTCAGGGATCCCGCGCGTACAAACAGGTTAACGCCCGCGCAGACAAAGAGAAGCAGTACACATACCATAAAAAGTATCACGCTTTCGGCATTTTTGCCTTCAGCATTCCCGATCGAAGCGATAATGAGCGGGATGGGGCTGATTATGCAGAGCGTCACGCCGACAGCGATATATACGATGTTCTTTTTCTCGAAATTCTTTTTCTTTTCCCTTACCATGCCCGAAACGCCGTACATCGTCTCGATCGGAGCCGTTTCAAGATATTCAAACGGTTTCATCCTTGCGGCATCGATTATAAAGAACACAACGGCAACCGCTACAAGCAGCAAAAGCGAAACTACGCCTACCGCAACAAAGATATCGAGCGGAAGGTTCATGCCCTCCATCTGCGTCATTGCTATCATAAAAAGAAGTATCACCGGTGAGAAGACGCAGAGGCTTACCATGTTCGCACGGCGCGGCGCGATATCCTCCGTAAGTCTTAAGAACTCGTTGGCTTCCTCCATCGAAACCGTTCTTACATCAGTATAATCCGTGTCGGGAGCGGGGCTCTGGACCGGTTCCGAAGGTTCGAGTTCATCTTTTAATAAGTAATCCGTGCTTACTCCGAATATCTCCGCCATCTTTATTATCTTCGAGATGTCGGGGATGGACTGCGCGCCCTCCCATTTTGAAATGGACTGTCTCGATACGGAAAGTTTTTCCGCGAGATCTTCCTGTGACCATCCGTTCTTTTTTCTTTCGTTGATGATCTTGTCAGCTAAAATCATTTTCCTATCCTCCGTATTATCGCTTCTCCCACCCGGTCATCCGAATGTGTTCCGCGTTTTTTTGTAGACACATCGTACTTCTTCTCGCGGTGGCATTCCATAAACCCGGCTTTTCAATTTGTCAACCGGCGGTTGCATACCAGTAAAATAGCGGCTTTCGCTTATAGAAAAAAAGGACAGGAAACCGAAAATGGTCTCCTGTCCCGACGGAGAAGGAGGGATTTGAACCCTCGCGCCGCTATTAACGACCTGCACCCTTTCCAGGGGTGTCCCTTCAGCCTCTTGGGTACTTCTCCAAGCTGAATAAAATAAACATATAAACGGAGAGGATGGGATTCGAACCCATGTGCCCTTGCGGGCAAACGGTTTTCAAGACCGCCTCGTTATAGCCACTTCGATACCTCTCCAAACGCACTTTGTTAGTTTATCATCTTGCGTTTCAAATGTCAAGGTATTTTTTCACGGCTTCCGATATTGTTTTTCTTTCAGCCATAATTTTTAACAGGCAGGGCTGAGGACAGCAAACTGCCGCCCTACATCTGTGCAGTATACAGTGCGTAATACTCGCCTTTCTTCTGCATAAGCTCATCATGCGTCCCGGACTCTGCTATACCGCCGTTGTTCACCACAAAAATGCGATCGGCATTTCTTATAGTCGAGAGCCTGTGGGCGATAACAAAGGAAGTACGCCCCTTTAGAAGCTCTCCAATGCCCTGCTGCACAAGGATCTCCGTCTGTGTGTCGATGGAGGATGTGGCCTCGTCAAGGATAAGTATCTTCGGTGAAGAAACCATCGTCCTTGCAAAGGCTATAAGCTGCTTTTCACCGGCGGAAAGCCCGGCACCGCGCTCGGAAAGCTCGGTGTCGTACCCGTCCTTCATTTTCACGATGAATTCGTGGGCATGTACAGCCTTTGCCGCTGCCACTATCTCCTCGTCTGTTGCGTCAAGCTTGCCGTAGCGGATATTTTCCTTTATGGTCCCCGTAAAGAGGAAATTGTCCTGGGTCATGACACCCATCTGCGCCCTGAGGCTTGCTGTGGTCACTGAGCTTATGTTTATCCCGTCGATCAGCACCTCACCCTTTTGCACATCATAAAAACGGCAAACAAGGTTTGCGATAGTGGATTTTCCGGCACCTGTGGGCCCCACAAGCGCAATGGTCTCCCCCGGCTTCACCTTGAAGGAAACATCCTCGAGCACTTCCTTTACGTTGTCATAGGAGAAGGAAACATTCCTAAACTCCACTTCCCCTTGTATCTCAGGCAGCTCCTTCGCATCCGATGCGTCGGTGATCTCAGGTTCTGTGTCGAGGATCTCAAAAATCCTCTCCGCCCCCGCAATGTTCCTTACAAACTGGTTGTAGAGGTTTCCAAGCTGCATGATGGGGTTCCAGACCATTGACGAGTAGGTTACGAACGCAAGGAGCGTTCCCACCGGCGCAGGCTCGGCTCCGGAAAGCTTTACCCCCGCATAATACAGGCAGATGGTTGCAATTCCCGAGCAAAATTCGATGACGGGCCCGAAAGCATCATTGATCCTGACCGCATACTTAAAAGTATCGTGGTTTTCGCGGTTCATGGTATCGAGCGTTTCGTTCGTCTCCTCTTCCGCAGCAAAGCTCTGGATGACCCTTATACCGGCAATATCCTCATGGATGAAGCCCGAAAGGTTGGAGCTCTTCTTCCTGTGAACATGCCACAGCTCGCGGCATCTGTTCTGGATGTAAAGAAGCCCGAAAGTGAGCAGCGGGAATGAGATCAGACATGCAACGGCCAGGATCACATTCTTGGAAAACATTATGAACATGACCGCCGCAAGGGTGAGGAACTGCGGAAGCAGCGTTGTCACCGTATCCGAGAGCACACCCTTAAGGGAGTTTACATCTCCCATTACGCGGGCTATTATCTTCCCCGCAGGCCTTGAATCGAAGAACTTGAGCCCGAGCTTCTGAAGGTGTTCATAAAGCTGGAGCCTTATCTTTATCAGCACATCATTGGACATAAGCGCCATAAGGTACATCCTGAGCCTCGTAAGGAGCGCAAGCGCCACATTAAGGACTATGGCAAGTACCGAGATCGAAACAAGGGACTGCATATCTCTGTTCTTTATGTGCACATTGATGGCACGCTCCGCAATAAGCGGGTTTATGAGCGTTATCGCTATGCTGAGGCCCATGGTAAAGAGCACCCCTACGATAAGCCCTTTGTAATTAACCAGGTATTTAAGCAGGCGTATGAGGGTCTCGGATTTTTTAGTCATCCGGGTGTTCTCATCCTGCCTGACTGTATTTATAGAATCCATACATACTCCTTTCCGTATTATCGCAAGCCGCCTTACGCCCCTATCTGGGCGGCGTAGGTCTCGTAATACAGGCCGTGCTTTGCAAGAAGCTCCTCATGTGTTCCGCGCTCAAAAACCGCGCCGTCCTTGAGGAAAATGATCTCATCCGCATCGCACACAGCCGAAATACGGTGTGAAATAATGATCTTTGTTGTGTTTTCCAGCTTTTTCAGTGTCTGCTGGATATACTGTTCTGTCTCGGTGTCAAGTGCGGAAGTACAGTCGTCAAGCACCAGCACAGGCGCGTGCTTGGAGAGTGCCCTTGCAATGGACAGCCTCTGCTTCTGACCGCCGGAAAGCCCGACTCCGCGCTCGCCGATGACCGTATCCGTCCCGTCCGGAAGCTCGCTCACAAAGCCTGCTGCAGCCTCCTTAAGGGACTCCTCGATGTTTTCGTCGGTGGTATCCTTCTTCCTGCCGAACCTCACGTTTTCCTTTATCGTGTCCGAAAACAGGAACACATCCTGGGAAACCTGAGCCATGCTGCTGCGAAGATTTGAAAGGCTGAGCGTCTTTATATCCCTCCCGTCAAGGAGAACCCTGCCCTTCGTCGGGTCGTAAAACCTGAAAAGCATCGTAAATATCGATGTTTTGCCGGAACCTGTGGCACCCATGATCCCAAGGGTATGCCCGGGCGCAAGGTCGAAGGAAACATCCTTCAGTACTTCCTTTCCCTTAACGGTAAAGGAAATGTCATCAAAAGTGATATGTCCGCTTACCTTGTCAAGGACAACAGCGTTCTCAGGCTCGGTTATGGCAGGCTTTGCAGCCGCAAGCTTCTTCAGTTTCTTGAAGGAAGCGAAAAAGTTTGCTATCTCGTTCGATACCCAGCCGATGTTCTCCACCGGCCACACCAGGTAATTGCAGTAGGAAACGAACGCTATCAGCGTTCCGAGTGTGATGTCGCCGTTTATGATGAGCATACCCCCGATAAGTATCGTTACCACGGGCAGAATTTTAGTGATGAACCCGAAAAGCGGGAAGAAGTTCATCATAACCTTCGACTGCTTCATGTTGAGGTCGTAATACTTCCTGTTGTGGGAAAGGAACTTGTCGATCTCGAAGCGTTCTCTTGCAAATGCCTTAACCGTGCGGGTCCCGGAGATGTTTTCCTCTGCGACGGTGTTCATTGCCGCACTTTCATCGGAAATATCGTCATAGACCTTGTCGAGCTTCTTCTCAACGAATATTGCAAGGGCAAAAGCCACCGGGAGCAGCGCGCATGGCAGGATCGAAAGCACGGGCGAAAGCCTGAACATGCAGAAAAGCACGATCCCTACGTGCAGAACGATCTCAACCAGCAGCATACCGATAAAACCGATGCCGCCCCACACATTGTCGATATCCCAGGTGAGCCTTGACATGATCTCGCCTGTGTTTGTCTCGTCAAAATAATCTACCGAAAGTCCCTGGACGTGTCTGAAAAGGTCCTTTCTCAGATCCGTAGCCACGCCGCAGCCGCACATATCGAAATTGTATTCCTTGGTATACTGGAAAAACGTGCGTCCAAGCGTTATGGCAAGGATTATCCCAAGGCTCGGGAGCAGGATATCCAGGTTTCCCTTTTCAATTACGTCGTCAACTATCCTTTTTGTTACCTGTGGCGTGATATTATCGATCACAACAGCGATCAGAAGGCTGACCGTGCCAATGATGTACCGCCACTTATACTTTGCCATATAGGCAGTGATCTTTTTCATAAATAACCTCCCTCGCGACCTGCAGAATACGGGAATCGCATTATTATATGCAGGCATAGTTTCTGTATGCGGGCATAAAAATCCCCTGTCGCGTCTTTGATCCATCTTTCTTTAACCGCGGGTGATATTGACTCCTGTCACAAGCCGAAAAGTGACAGGCATGAAAACAAGATGCGCAAAAAGCGCAAAAAAATACCGCGGTAAAGCTGCCGCGGTAATAGAATACACTGAATGAAACACTGATCAATTCAAAGTGAAGATCCAACCGGGGCAAGCTTTGATGAAGAAACCGAATTTACTTTTCCAAATAACATGATCATCTTAAAGCTTACCTCCTTCTTATAATTTTACCGGAACCCGTGATCATTGGCTCCGACTCCATAAAAATAACACTGTTTTAAACCAATGTCAACACAAAAATTTGTGTTTATGTTAATTTGTCTGTTATGTTACGGGTCATACACTTTCACGGCTTTTGAGCACTTCTGCGATGAAAAGATCCCTCTTTGTCGTGAGCTTGATATTATCGAGGTCGCCCTCAAGAAGCTTTACCTTCGCAAGGCCCGACAGTTCAACGACCGAAGCGTCGTCTGTTACTTTAGACGCCAAAATCCCGCTTTCTTCAAGCTTTTTATAGGCTTTAAGGATAAGATCCCTTTCAAAGCACTGGGGTGTCTGTACCGCAAAGAGCCTGCTCCTGTCAAGGGTTTTCAAGGCATTGCCCTCGCTGTCGGCCTCCTTCACAGTATCGGTCACAGGGGTGGCCGGAACACACGCTCCAAAGCGCTCCACAGCCTCCATACAGCGGCTTATAAGGTCTTTTGAGATCAAAGGCCGCGCAGCGTCATGTATCAAAACAAAGTCGCCCCCGGCTGCAAGGATGCCGTTCCTTACGGAGATGCTCCGCTCGCTGCCCCCCGGGACTATTGCGGATACGCAGGAGATCCCGTACTTTTCCACGATCTCCGCGCGTATAAAACTTTCGTCCCCCGGAGTGCAGGTGATTATGATCTCGTCCACACCGCACTTTTCAAAGGCCGCAAGCGAATGATATATGACCGGCTTTCCGCAAAGGTCAAGATATTGCTTCGGGGTTTTGCTCCCCATCCTTGCGCCTCTGCCGGCAGCCGTGACAATAGCAGAATATTTCATAAAACCTCCGGAAAAAGTCCCTTACCTTGAACCCAAAGGGAGGTTTGGAACTGCGTTAAGGTCAAGGCCCGCTCTTACGCCCTTCTCAAACTCATAGAAGGCTGCAGCGCCTATCATTGCAGCGTTGTCGGTACAAAGAACAGGATCCGGATAAAAGAGCTCAAATCCGGCCTTCTCGCAGGCCAGGCGCATCCCTTCGCGAAGAGAGCTGTTGGACGCCACACCGCCGGCAAGGGCAACCTTCCTAAAGCCCTGTTCCTTTGCGGCCTCCACAGTGTGGCTCACAAGCACATCCACAACGGCTTTCTGGAAAGAAGCGGCCACATCCGGCACCGAGATCTCATGTCCCATCATCTCTTCTTTGTTCAGGAAATTCAGCACTGCGGACTTTAAGCCGCTGAAGCTGAAATCATAAGGCGAATCGGATATTTTTGCCCTTGGGAACGGGTAAGCATCCGGGTCCCCCTCTTTTGCGGCTTTATCGATCTTCGGGCCTCCCGGGTATCCGAGGCCTATAGCCCTCGCAACCTTGTCAAAAGCCTCTCCCGCCGCATCATCCTGGGTCCTTCCGAGGATCACGTACTCACCGTAATCCTTGACCTCCACAAGATGCGTGTGGCCGCCGGAAACCACAAGGCACATAAAAGGCGGCTCAAGATCCGGATGGGAAATGAAATTCGCGGAAATATGCCCTTCTATGTGGTGCACCGGCACCAGCGGAAGCCCGGCCCCGTAAGCAAGAGCCTTGGCGTAGCCCACTCCCACAAGGAGCGCGCCCACAAGCACCGGCCCGTAGGTCACTGCCACGGCATCCATGTCTTTAAGCGCCATCCCTGCCGTT
>JAGDCQ010000104.1 GCA_017958465.1 Lachnospiraceae bacterium | reverse complement strand
TGCCTTCAAAGCGGCCTTTTTGGCACTCTGTGCGCTTTACGGCGCGGATAAGGATGTTTTTCGGAGTGTGCTCCATATCAATAAACTCCAGCAGCTGCACCTTATAGCCGTTGGCCTCAAGGAGCTCTGCCCTTAAGGCGTCCGTAGCAAGGGCTGCCACACGTTCCTTAACGATCCCGTATCTGAAGAGCGGGGAAAGGGCTGTGTCCTTAAACTGGGCGTTCAGCTCGTGCTGACAGCAGGGGACACTGAGTATCACTCTTGCCCCTGCCTTAACGGCGTAGGACAGCGCATAGTCCGTGGCTGTGTCGCAGGCGTGGAGCGTCATCATCATATCTATATCTTCTGCGCCTTCAAACTCGGAAACATCCCCGCATCTGAAGGAGAGACCGTCATATCCGTAGCGTCTTGCAAGACGTTCACAGTTCTCCACCACATCCTTTTTCAGGTCGATCCCTGTGATCTTCACTTTCCGCCCACGCAGGGCCGTAAGGAAGTAATAGACCGCGAAAGTAAGGTAGGACTTCCCGCAGCCGAAATCCAGGATGTTTAAGGTTTTGTCCGCCGAAAGGGACGGGACAATGTCGTCTATGAACTCTAAGAACCGGTTTATCTGGCGGTACTTGTCCATCCGGCTCTTTACCACAGTACCATCCGCCGTGAAAACCCCAAGATCCTGCATAAAAGGGATAGCCGTGCCTTCCGGGAGCAGGTAGTTTTTCTGACGGTTGTGGGACGCAGGCACACAAAGCGGCTGCCAGGCCGGAAGCTCGGCGTTTACGCGCTTTTCCTTTACTGTCACCGTTCCTTTTTTACTTACAAGGATGTTCACCGTCGCATCCCTGTGCCGTAACTCTCCCTGCTTAAAAGTGTTAAGGAGCGCCTCCTTAACGTGCCCTGCAAGGTCCTTAGGCTCGAGGTTTTCGTGGAAAACCTGCTGCCCCTTAAAGGTCTCTGCCTGGAAGCAGAGCTTGTTCTTCAGGATGACAGGGCGGATCTTTTCCTTTTGCACCCCGCTGTCCCTCGAATTGCTAAGGATTATGGAGACAAGGCCTTCATCCGCATATTTACTTACTGTATCAAAGATTTCCATAGAAACCGGACTCCTCTATATCCCGAGCATTACAGGGGCGAAAACGCTAAGGCCAAGGAAAAACTGACCCGTGAAATAGTACCCGAGGTACATAAGATCCGCTATTCGCCTGGTCTTTCTGAGGCGGTTGAGCCCCAGCATTATATCCGATACCACCAGCATCACCGATGCCAAGGCCGGAAGAACGCCGTATTCATGCAGCCTTACAGGGAGCACTATCCCCGTCGACAGGGTTATCATTATCACCGCGCCGTAGATGGTGTAAAGGAAAAACATCCTGCCTTCCTTACGGGTGTAACGGCCAAAATACAGGTTCATACCTGCAACTCCCGCAACCAGGAAAGGGAGCGAGAGCAGTGAGAAGCCGCCTATCACGATGAAATACGCGATGTAGCAGATATGCCCGCAAAGGAAGAGCAGCATTCCGTACTTAAAGCTGACACAGAGGACTACATCCGCGACCATGCAGACGAAAAGGCCCACAGGGAGCAGGATGCTGGTCTTCATACCGGTCCCGGTCACAAGGTTATTGATGTCCCTTGTTTCCGTCCAGAGCTTTAAGATGCCGTGGAGTGCCAGCGCAAAGGCGATAAAGGTCATGGAGGCCTTTACTGCCATTTTGGCGGGTGCGTATTTTTTGTTGTTTTTAAGTCTGATGTAGATCGGGAGCAGCAAAAACTCCATTACCGCTGCCGCGACTACCACTAAAGCTATATAATACATAAAATATACCAAAAACGCCGGCATGCGGGCACACACCGGCGTTAAGTGCAAGTTACCTGTTTACGCTTGCCTTGAGCGCTTTTTTATATCTTACGGAATCGAGGATCGCAGCAACGATCAGGAAGATGACTGCCGGAACGATAAGTCCCGCTGCAAGGATGAGCACCCATTCAGAGCAGGTGGTCCTAAGGAGCGTCATCAGCTCGGCATCGATATTGAAGGATCCGAGAAGCCCGCTGTAGGTGTTGAGGAACAGCATGCCAAAGGCGTAGATCCCGCTGACGATGAGCATGTCAATGGCTACAGTCCTAAAGCCGAGAGCCACTCTCTTCGAGAAGATGACGAAGATGAGCACCGCAAAGGCAAGGCAGAGAGCGCCGATTATGCCGATGAAGATGTAATTTGAAAGCGAAGGAAGGACCTTTGCGAAGGTGTCGAGGAAGCCAAGTCCAAGGTCTTCACGTCCCGTAGCGGATTCTATGGCGTCAACTGTTGCTCCGAGCCTCAGGGCTGTTATAAGCACCAGCACGAACATGATGACTATTTCGATAAGGGATACAATTGAGCCAAAGATGTATGCCGCAGGGCCTGCTTTCTTGACAGGAGCCTTAGTTTCAGCCGGTGCGTTCTCCGGCGCAACAGGGGCCGGGCTTACGGGCTGGGCCACCACAGGCTGTGTATAAAGCGGCTGCGGAGCGACGGGCTGGGCGTTTACAGGCTGTCCAACGGGCGTCCCCACAGGCTGTACAGGTACGGGCACAGGGTTAACGGGCTGTGTCTGAACAGGCTGTGTCTCAACAGGCGTCTCGGGCGCAAAGCCCACAGGCTGTGCGGGAACCGGTTCAGGCTGCGGATTTACAGGTGATACAGGCGTTACCACTGTGGGAGCAACGGGTGATACAAGGTTGTTGTCAACGGTTTGTGTCGTGTTATCCATAGTTTCTGTCGCCTCCTCAGCGTTTGTTTTGATCTCTTCTGCTGTGTTTTCTACGGCCTCAGTCACGGGCGATAACGGGGTTTCAACCTTTGCCCCGCAGATGGTGCAGAACGCAGCCCCGGGGGCGATCCTGCTTCCACAGCTTTTGCAAACCATACTTTCTTCCATAAGCACTCTCCTCCTTTAAAAACCAACACAGGGCCCGGAAGGCTTAGCGCCTTCCGTCCCTCTTATTAACTCCACTTTTTATTATAGAGCGTGTTATGATAATTACAACTATTATTCCTATGACTACACTTGAAAATAAACCTGCCAGTATCTTGAAGGCCAGCTTGATCAGAAACCCTATGCCGGAACCGACAAAGCTTACCGCATCAAAGCTCGTCACGCGATCAACTATCTCGTCTATATCGATCTCATCTGCGTCGTAAACCGGGACCTCCGTGAGCGTGGGCTCTGGAGCCTCCGTAACCGTCTTTGCTTTGCCGCTGTACCAGATCGAGCACTCGGTCTTTAATACGCCCGCAAGCTTAGGGGTTACAGTCTCTATGGCTTCTGTCATATTGCCCTTTGCAAACTCGGGCTCCATGTATTTTTTCAGTACCACAGCCAGCTCGCCTGCGAAGGTGTCGTCAAGTCCCGTACCGTACATAGTGTGGTAGGTGCCTTCGTTCTTTGCCACCAGAAGGAGCAGACCGTTGTTGTGCTGCGATGAGCCTATGCCCTTGTCGTAGAAATAAGCTTTTGCGTACTGGGAAACGCTCTTGTTTCCTGTGGTCTCCACAACTGCTACGAAAAGCTGGGCTCCGCCGTAATCTTTTTCAAGTGTTTTGTTGATATCCTGAAGATAATCTTTTGTTTCCTGTGAAAGTACATTAAGTGGGTCGTCGTAATACTTTGTCTCGCTCTTTTTGGTGTGGTTTCCGGCAAACATATTGACAACAAGTGCAATAGCCACTGCCACAACAACGAGCACGACCGCTGACTTTGAACCGCCTTCATGACCTGCCATGTTGCCCACCTCCTTCAAAAGTTCTGCGCTTTGTAAAATACAAAGTTTGCGAACAAGACAAATCGTCAGAGAATCTCTGCATCTTTAACGAACGTGATCCTTTTGAGCAGACTGCACGGGAACTTGTTGATCTTTTCATTAAGCTTCTTTGCCGCAGTGTTGTATTTATCAACATTGTCGGTAAGAGATCTGACCTTTTCGGCAAGCGCACCGTTTGTGCTGTCTATGGATTTTTGTGCGCTTTCGCTCACTTCATCGCGGATCGTGTTTGTAAGGGAGTTGGCTGCGGCCCTTACATCCTTTGCAGCTCTGTAGCGTTTTTCAACGGCCTTTGCTTTTTCAAGTTCATCAATACTGTTCTGAACTGCCTTGAAACTGTCTTTGTAAATATCCGATTCAAACACATCCGCACTTGAATTCATCTCAATTTCCTTAACAGCTTTCATGAACCTTTCGGCGAGTTTTACGGTATCGTTTACAACATCGTCGTTCTGCAGTCCGTCCACATTGTACTTTTCAAGTATCTTGTTTTTTTCTCTTGTAATACCTACTCTCGTTCCGAGCACCAGTCCAAGCAGAATCAAAACAACCATTACTGCAATCGCGACATATTTATCTCTTAACGCCTGTCTCATATCCTGCCTCCTTTTTTAGAATATGCACCTCTTCGCGAGGCCCTTTCATGATCTGATCCCGGCCCGGGTTGCAGGTCCGGATCATTTTGCGTTTCTTAATGTAAGAAGCTTCTGCTTAAGCTCTTCTTCCATGCGGGCCATCTCAGCCTCTGCAGCCTTGCGCTTCTCCTTGCCCTCGTTCTGGATGGCAACTAC
>JAGDCQ010000103.1 GCA_017958465.1 Lachnospiraceae bacterium | reverse complement strand
GCTTTTGAACGATTCTTCACGAAACTCCGTGGAGATAGGCTTAAAATACGTAAATAACGACGCCTGCTACCCGTCGATACTGATGGTCGGCCAGCTTATGGAGGCTGTGCTCTCAGGAAAGTACGATACCGGCAAACTGGCGCTGCTTATGACCCAGACGGGCGGGTGCTGCCGCGCCAGCAATTACGTGGGCTTTATCAGACGAGCCCTGGACCAGGCCGGACTTTCACACATCCCTGTGATCTCACTAAATACAGGAGGCCTTGAATCAAACCCCGGCTTTAAGCCCACCCTTTCGATGTTTAAGGAAGGCCTCGAGTCCCTGTGCGTGGGCGATCTTTTCATGAGATGCCTTTACAGAGTGCGTCCCTACGAGCTTGAGAAAGGGAGCGCCAACGCCCTTCACGAAAAGTGGGAAAAGATAGCTTCGGACCACTTTGCGGGGGACAAAACCTACACCTACAGGCAGCTTTGCGAAGAGATCGTAAAGGCCTTTGATTCACTCCCCATTAACGAGAACCTTGTAAAACCGAGGGTAGGCATAGTGGGCGAGATCCTTGTAAAGTTCATGCCTCTTGCCAACAACTACCTTGTAGACCTTCTCGAAAAAGAAGGGGCGGAAGCCGTGGTGCCGGATTTTGTGGATTTCCTCGGGAAATACGTCTACGACAGGCGCTACAAGTATCTTGAGCTTGGAGCACCCTTCTCAAAGCTCATTATCTCGAAACTCGGAGTTGCGGGGCTCAACGCCTTAAGAAAACCGGTTGAGGATGCCCTAAAGAAGAGCAGGCGCTTTGAGCCGCCCATGAGCATCACAGACATTGCAAAGGGGGCAAGCCGCTTCCTTTCCCTTTCCAACCAGTACGGTGAGGGGTGGTTCCTCTGCGGGGAGATGGTAGAGCTCTTAAACGAGGGTGTTTCGGACATCATCTGCATCCAGCCTTTCGGGTGCCTGCCAAACCACGTAATGGGCAAAGGCACCATAAAAGCCCTGAAAGAGGCTTATACCGATGCAAATATCGCGGCTGTGGACTATGATCCCGGCGCGAGCGAGGTAAACCAGCTCAACAGGATAAAGCTGATGCTGTCATCGGCAAAGGAAAAACAGAAGAAAAACGCGGGCTGAGGTTCTTGGCCCGCGTTTGCGGTTTCAGGGGCAAAAAAAACAGTTGATAGTTTTTCCGTTTTGTCTACAATAAAAGTATAGCGATCAGGGCATTTGCCCTGATAATAAATGGAGATCGATATGTTCAGTATTCTTGTCGCAGACGACGATAAAAACACGAGAAAACTTATGAGAGCAGTGCTGGAACGTGAGAATTACACGGTCATCACCGCTGAAAACGGGGAGGACGCTCTCGAGAAGATACAGTCAAACCACGTGGATCTTGCGATCCTCGATATCATGATGCCGAAGATGGACGGCTATGAGCTCACCAAAACCCTCCGTGAAAGCGACAGCAACCTGCCTATCCTCATGGTGACTGCAAAACAGCTGCCGGACGACAGGCGCAAAGGGTTTATCGTGGGCACTGACGATTATATTACAAAGCCCATAGACGAGCAGGAGATGCTCCTTCGGATCAAGGCTCTTCTGCGCCGGGCAAAGATCGCAAACGAAAGAAAGATCGTTATCGGCGACGTTGTTGTGGATTACGACGCCCTTACTGTAACGGGACACGGCGAGACTTACGAGCTGCCGCCAAAAGAGTTTATGCTTTTGTATAAGCTGCTTTCCTACCCCGGGAAGATATTTACCAGGATCCAGCTTATGGACGAGATCTGGGGGATGGATTCCGACAGCGGCTGGGAGACCGTGACTGTGCATATCGGGCGTCTCCGCAAGCGTTTTGAGAACTTTGACGAGTTTTCCATAGAATCGGTGCGTGGGCTTGGATACAAAGCTGTAAGAAAAGTGTGAAGCCCCGGCACAAAGGCATGAAAAGTGTGAAACCCCGCACAGAAGGCGGAAAGAGGTTATGAAGAGAAAAAACAGGTATATAGAGAATATCAACAAGTTTTTCAACCCGGAGTTTAAGGAGAGGAAGTTCAGGACCTCCCTCACGGTGATGTTTGCGCTGGCTGCTTTTGCCGTGTTCCTGGCCGGAGTCGCGATCGTTGCCATCCTGGCCGTGATCCTTGTGAACACAGGCGTTATGTCAACAGGGAAGGAAGGCTCCACAAATATCACGCTTGTGGACGGCAACAAGCTCCTTACGATAATGCTTCTTACAAGCCTTGTTACAGGCGCTGCCTGGGCGTTTATCTTCGGGCGTCTCTTTATGAAGCCCATCAACCAGCTGGTGAATATGATGAACAGGCTGGCCTCCGGCGACTTTTCCGTCAGGATACCGGCTAAGAACAGGTTTTCACATTTCCCGGTGGTGAAGGAGATGACAGACAGCTTCAACACCATGGCATCGGAGCTTGACAAGACGGAGATACTGCGCTCCGACTTCATCAACAACTTCTCTCACGAGTTCAAAACGCCGATAGTCTCCATCGCAGGGTTTGCGAAGCTCCTTAAGGAGGGCAACCTTTCAGAGGAGGAAAAGCGGGAATATATCAACGTTATCGAGGAGGAGTCCTTAAGGCTTTCGGAGATGGCCACAAAGGTGCTTGAGCTCACGAGGATCGAAAACCAGACGATCCTTTCGGATATAGCGGAATACAACCTTTCGGAGCAGCTTCGGACCTGCTTCCTGCTGCTTGAGAACAAGTGGGAGAGCAAGGAGATCGATTTTTCGCTGGATTTCAGGGAATACAATATCAAAGCCAACGAGAACCTGCTTAAAGAGGTGTGGCTCAATATCATCGATAACGCCATTAAGTTCACGACTGTTGGCGGAAGCGTAAAGATCGAGATCGAGGATGAAGACCCTTATATCGCGGTAAAGATAACAAACTCCGGAAGTTTTATAACCGACGAGGATAAAAAGAAGATATTCTCGAAGTTTTACCAGGCCGATGCCTCCCATTCCATGCAGGGTAACGGGATCGGGCTTGCGGTCTGCAAGAGGATCGTGGAGCTGCACCACGGCAGGATACGTGTGAAATCCGGAGAGGAAGGGACCACCTTCATCACGGAGATCCCTAAGAAACAGAGCTACGGTGAATGACCGCTTCACAGCGGCGGCGAGGAGGATCAAATGGCAGATATAGATGCTTTGTGCGAAGAATGCATGTATCTTGAATACGACGAGGAGCTTGAGGAGTATAACTGCTCCCAGATATATGCCGATGAGGACGACTACGCGCGGATGGCGGGCTCCAACGGAAAAATGTGCCCGTACTTCAGGCGCGGGAATGAATATACCATCGTGAGGAAGCAAAACTGATGAGATACGGGAAATTTCTTCAGAAAAACGGAACAATAGGTTTTGTCTCGCCTTCCTACGGCTGTGCCACAGAGCCCTACAGGACAGCCTTTGCCCATGCCCTTGAAAAGTTTGAGGGCGAGGGCTTTAAGACGATTGTGGGTCCAAACTGCTACAAGTCCGACGGAGTGGGGATCAGCAGCACGCCTTCAAACTGCGCCGGGGAGTTCATGGAGCAGTATCTTGGGGAACCGGATGTGCTCCTGTCCTGCGGGGGCGGCGAGCTTATGTGCGAGATCCTGCCCTTTGTGGATTTTGAGGCCTTAAAGAAGGCTGAGCCCAAGTGGTTTATGGGCTATTCGGACAACACGAACCTTGGCTTCACACTTGCCACTATCTGCGATGTGGCAAGCATCTACGGCCCAAATGCCGCTTCCTTCGGGATGGAACCGAGGCACCGGTCGATAGATGATGCTTTTGACCTTCTGACCGGGAAGAAGACCGGTTTTTCGACCTATGAGGGCTTTGAGATCATGTCCGTAAAGGACGAGACAAACCCTCTTGCGCCCTACAATATCACCAAGAAGGAGACTTTAAGGTTTGACGGCGCCTGGAAAGACAGGGAGCCATTCAGGAACGGCGAGAGTTTCGGCGGCCGTCTGATCGGCGGCTGTCTTGACTGCCTTATCAATCTTTGCGGAACAAGGTTTGATAACGTAAAGGCTTTTAACGAAAGATATAAGAACGACGGGATCGTATGGTTCCTGGAGTCCTGCGAGCTTGGGATAATGGGTATCCGCAGGGGCCTGTGGCAGCTTAAGCAGGCAGGCTGGTTTGAAAACGTGAAGGGGTTCATCATCGGACGTCCCATGCTCTTCGAGATAGAAGATTACGGCCTTGACCGCTACACCGCAGTGACAAGCGTGCTTTCGGAGCTTGGGGTGCCGATCGTCCTGGATGTGGACCTGGGGCACCTTCCGCCTTCGATCCCTCTCGTGAACGGGAGCGTGGTGCGGGTTACCGCGTCCGGCGAGGTTTCTGTCGATATTGAGATGGAACTCAAAAGTTGACAAATCTATCCTTACATGTCATAATACTCGTCGTTGGGGTGGCGCAGTCTTTAGAGGTGCGTTATGGATAGAAGAGGGATCAATAATGTTGTGACAGTGGGCCACAGTAATCTGTTTCTGATTACTGTGGCTTTGATTGCCTTTTTGACAGGGTGCGCCGTGAGCCGCAGGGTTACAGCCGTGCCTACGCCCACCGCGATACCTACTGCAACGCCGACTGTAACGCCCGTTCCGACAAATACACCGACACCCACAAATACACCGACACCTACAAATACGCCAACACCTACAAATACGCCAACACCTACAAATACGCCGACGCCGACGAATACTCCGACGCCAACAAACACACCGACACCAACGAATACACCGACTCCCACCAATACACCTACACCATCTGTTATCCTTCCCATCGTGAAACGGGAGACCCCGGGGGTTATCCACAGCAAATATCCTAACAGGATGTACTCCGGCGCAGGGACGTCAACCACCGTGCTTCGCACTGTGGGGTGTCCCGAGTCGCTTACTGTACTTGAGGTGCTGGATGGCTGGACAAAGGTCCGGGACAAGGATGGGACCGAAGGTTACGTAGTAACGAGGTATTATCAGAACATGCCTCTCATAACCTTAGAGGATGTGCCGGAAAGCACTATCCCCGCCACCGGTTACAGCTTTGAAGAGATCATATATGCCGGGGATTCAAGGTTTATGGAGCTCCACCACTTTGTTGGGTTTGAAAAAGGGATCTACCGGTCGGATACAGGCTACGACTGGTTTGTAGAGAATTTCGGACAGATCAGGGAGTGCTACACGCCCGGCAGTGTCATAGTAATCGAATTTGGTGTAAACGACACTAAAAACATAGATCTTTACCTGGAGTTCGTTAACGGACTCGCAGAGGAAGGCTTCAATCTCGCGTTCCTGACCGTTATGCCGGTCAAGGAGGATCTTGAGGCGCTCTGGGGGTACGGGAACAGGAATTCCGCCATTGACAATTTCAACAGAAAGCTTAAGGAGGGGCTTGACAAGCGGATCATCCTGCTTGATGCAAATGCCTACCTTAAAACCGTGGGCTTCGACAGCTATGACGGGCTCCACTACACAGTGACAACTTACCAGATCATAGACAGGTATATTAAGAGATCTCTGCTGAAATAGCAGAGGTCTTTTTTTCGACTTTTTTGCTTTTTTCAGTATGCGGACGCGGGTTTTTGTTTTCGAAAGTTTAAAAAATTTTTCACAAAAAGAGAAAATATATCATAAAAAACTGTGGTAATTTATGGCAGTTTATGGTACAATGTTCACATAAATCTCTATATGGAGGTCTCTGATGGGCAAACAAAGTACTATCACAAAAATGATCAAGCAACTTGTTACCGCAGCAGTAATCTTTGCCACTCTTATAG
>JAGDCQ010000102.1 GCA_017958465.1 Lachnospiraceae bacterium | reverse complement strand
CCTGTCTTAACGGAGCCTGTAAGCATGCCTGTTACGAATGCTCCTACACCGGCGCTTACTGCGGAGTTTAAGGCGCTGGCCCAGAAGTGTTCCCAGGACTACGATGAAAAGCGGGTCATCAAGCTGATCATAGATACCCTCATTAAAGATGATATGAACGTCGTCGAAAAGATAAAGGTCGTACACGATTATCTGATAATGACGACCACATATGATCATGTTAACCTTAAGGCGGGTACTGAATCCAAGAGCGTTTACAAGACCTACGGCTGTATCATCGGCCACAGGTGCGTGTGTCAGGGGTACGCATACGCCTTTATGGATATCATGACGGCGATGGGGATCGAATGCGTGGAGCTTTCAGGCGGAAACCATGCCTGGAACGCCGTAAAAGTGGGGGACAGCTGGTATTATATCGACCTTACCTGGGACGACCCGTATGACGGAAGCCGCTCAAAGCCCGAAAAGAATGTATATTATGAGTTCGATTATCCGCACTATGATTATTTTCTTGTGACCGAAGAGTTTTTGACAAAGAACCATACCCTGAATAAGGCATATAACTCCGACTACAAGCTGATAGAGCTGCCTTCCTGCCATGATGACAGGTTTATGGATGTTAAGTGGGGGACGGATGGGTGGTCCGGGAAAGTTGAAGAACTTTTGAAAACCCAAAAAACTGTTGAATAAAAATACAAACTGTGCTATCTTTTTAAGAGATTTATTCGGCAATAAACCGAACTGATACCGTAGGCTTGCAGAAAAAGCCTGGATCGCGGAGGATCGTATGAAGTCATTTAAGGAAATGAGCAGAGAGGAACTGCTCGCTCTTCAGAAAAAACTGATGCAGGAGTATAACGAGTTTGAAGCTTTGGGCCTTACTCTCAATATGTCCCGCGGAAAGCCTTCAAAAAAGCAGCTGGACCTTTCGATGGGTATGCTTGATGTTTTTGAAAGCCGCAACAGGCTGGATTCCGAGGCCGGGATCGACTGCCGTAATTACGGTGAGCTGAGGGGTATATATGAGGCGAGAAGGCTTTTAGCAGATATAAGCGAAGTTTCGCCGGACAACATCATAATCTACGGCAACTCAAGCCTTAACGTGATGTATGACACCGTTGCAAGGTCCTTTACACACGGAGTCCTTGGAAATACCCCGTGGTGCAAGCTTGACAAGGTTAAATTCCTTTGCCCTGTTCCGGGTTACGACAGGCACTTTGCCATCACCGAGTTTTTCGGGATCGAGATGATAAATATCCCAATGACTCCTGAAGGGCCTGATATGGACCTTGTGGAGAAGTATGTGAATTCCGATCCTGCGGTTAAAGGTATCTGGTGCGTGCCAAAGTACTCTAATCCCCAGGGTATCACTTATTCGGACGAAACTGTGCGCAGGTTTGCGCGCCTTAAACCGGCGGCTCCGGACTTCAGGATCTACTGGGATAACGCCTACAGTGTTCACCATTTATATCCGGACAACCAGGATTTCTGCCTTGAGATCCTTACAGAGTGTGAAAAAGCCGGAAACCCCGATATTGTATATAAATTCACTTCCACATCGAAGATCAGCTTCCCGGGATCGGGTGTTGCAGCCATCGCAACGTCGCAGAACAACATAAAAGAGATCCTTAAGCAGCTCAGTATCCAGACCATCGGTCACGACAAGGTAAACCAGCTGCGTCACGTCAGGTTCTTTAAGGATCTTGACGGGGTTCATAAGCATATGATGAAACATGCGGAAATACTGAGACCCAAGTTTGAGCTGGTGCTGAACTACCTTGACAAAGAGCTTTCGGGGACAGAGATCGCAACCTGGACAAAGCCTCACGGCGGCTACTTTATCTCGTTCGATTCCCTTCCGGGATGCGCAAAGGAGATAGTAAAGCTGGCAAAGGAAGTGGGCGTTGTTATGACAGGTGCCGGAGCAACCTTCCCTTACGGAAAGGACCCGCAGGATTCAAACATCCGTATAGCCCCTTCTTTCCCCGAGCTTGATGAACTTGAGCAGGCAGTAAAGGTATTCTGCGTATGCGTAAAGCTTGCGAGCGTTAATAAACTGCTTGAAAATTGAATTTGACAGAAAATTCTCAAAACGAGAAATGGGACGCTTGTTCTGTTTCTCGTTTTGTATTTATTGTTGTATAATTCTGAATCGTATGATATAATAATTATGCATAGTGTAATGTGTAATAGAACGTAGTAAAAAATCGGATCATAAAACACAGGAGGATCGTATGAAAACAAAGATTAAGCTCTCCGGTATAGCCGGAAAAACCCTGTTGCCGATATTGGCCATTATAGTCATGCTTGTTTTGACGGCTGTCATCAACATCTCCAGCAATGTGGAGATAGGTGGCGAGCTCGACGAGCTGGCAGACAAGACCTTTAAGGGTATGCGTGTTGCCAACCAGATCAGATTCGATGTTCTGCATACAGCTGAGCTGTTCACCGATGCTTCTGCGACGCATGATGTGGAAGTTTATGAAGAAGCAGCAGAAGTAAAAGAAGAGATGCTTGCCAATCTGGAACTCGTCAAAAGCTATGATGTAGATGAGGGAGCTGCTAAGTACTGGGATGGTATAAAATCGGATTATCTTGCTTTCTATGCGAAAGCGCAGGAGATGGCCGAAGCCTATATCAACGAAGGACTTGATGCGGGCAATGCCGTTATGGAAGAGATCGACGTCATATCCGAAGAGCTCAGCGAGATCGTTGACGGTGCCGTTGAAAAGTTTGAGGAAAGGATGAAGGACAACCTTGCAGAGGTTGAAAATGACTCAAGAAATCTCCTTATCATTTCCATTGTTACTTCAGCAATAAGCATAATCCTCGGCGTGGTTATAGCCGTTATCATCCTCAGACAGGTTATAGGTCCTGTTTCTGCAGTAAACGAGTCTCTTGGACGCCTTGCGGACCACGATCTTACTGTTAAAAGTCTTAAGACCACTCAGAAGGACGAGATCGGAAATCTTACCGAGTCCTATAATAAACTGAGAGAATCCTTAAGAGAGATAATGAACAATATGGATGATTCAACAGGGAAACTTGAGCAGGTTTCTGTTACTATGGCTGAAGAGTCCGATACTATCGTTAAGAATGTTTCCGAGATCACGAATGCCGTTAACAGCGTTGCAGAGAGCGCAAATAAACAGACTGCGGAAGTTGAGAATTCCATGAGCCAGCTCGACAGTCTGCTCGAGGTTGCGCAGCGCAATCTTGAATCTTCCGAAAAGCTTTCGGCTGCCAGCGATCAGATCTCCGAGGCAAGCCGTAACGGAAACCGCGTCCTTGACGACCTCTACAAAGTTACAAAGGAAAGCGAGAGTGCGTTCGCACATATCTTTGAGAGCATTGAGAGCATCATGAAGAGTACTGAAAAGATCAGCGATGCATCAAATATGATCGAGAATATCGCCGGACAGACAAACCTGCTTTCGCTCAATGCCGCTATCGAAGCTGCAAGAGCAGGCGATGTGGGCCGTGGCTTTGCGGTTGTTGCGGATGAGATCAGGACCCTTTCCGACGATTCGCAGCGCAGTGTAAACGAGATCAACCAGATGATACAGGAGCTTCAGGCCAATGTTGACAAGGCAAATCAGGAAGCTGCCCGCGTTAAGGAATTTGTTGCTAAGCAGACCAAGGGAGTTGATGATACCAAGGAGAGCTACAAAGCTATATCCGATAACCTTGATGTTATCAATGATGAGATCGGGACACTTGGCGGCATAAGCAAGTCTATGACGGAAAATTGCAAGGCAGTGGGCGATTCCGTAACTCATCTTTCTGCAGAGGCACAGGAAAATGCCGCCGCAACGGAAGAGATCAGTGCTTCCATCCAGGAAGTAATGGCTATGACAGAAGATATCTCGAGCGGAACACAGGATATCAAGACAAAAGCAGGCGACCTCGAAAAGGTTGTAAAACTCTACAGGATCGACTGATACAGACTTGAACCGGTCAATGGGTAATATTCCATGATCTACATAAAAAGAGACGGCTTCCGGCTGTCTCTTTTTGTATTGCCTGAATACACGATTTGTGATATCCTATAATATAATAATTCGTTTTTTATGAACCTTTCCGGAGGGGAAAACGTGGACGCCAAAGCTAAAGAGATGAGAAAATACAGCCTTATGCGGGCATCTGTCGCTATCGGAGGGATAGTGATAAATGTGCTCCTGTCATATATCATGTACAGGACGGGCTTGCCACTTTATTTCGATACCGTCGGAACCGTGGGCGTGGCTTGCGTTTGCGGTCTTTTCCCGGCGATCGTGACAGCGCTCCTTTCAAATATGATCTGCTCGCTCTTTAATCCGGTCTCGGTTTATTTTTCTATCATAAATATCTTTGTGGGGTTTTTCGCAGCGCAATTCTATAGCAGACGCTGGTTCAGAAATACCGGAAAGACTATCCTCTTTATCATTGCTTGTGCGGTTTTTGGCGGAGTTGTCGGTTCTACGGTCCAGCAGGCTTTGCTCGGGCACGGTCAGTTTGAAATGATAGATGAGGCTGCGGGCGCCATAAGCATTGCTATCGGAATCTCTAATAATTTTGCCTCTGTTTTCATCAATATAGGGCTTAACCTTGTGGACAAGGGCGTTTCTACAGCCATTGCCCTTACAGCGGTCCATTTCCTTCCCAAGAACCGGATAAGAGCTATCCTCGACAGCGGCTGGAGGCAGGAGCCTCTTTCCCGTAAGGAACTGAAGGAGCTTAGATCGAAAGGCGCAAAAAAAGGTCATTCCCTGCGGGTCAGGATATCTGTAATGCTCCTTGTGACAGCTCTTACCCTGACAGTGGTCATAGGGTGGATAGGCCTTAAACACTACTATGACAACACCAAAGAAGAGTATATCATGAACGCCTCCAACGCCGCTAATTTTGCGGCTTCGATCATCGATCCGGATATGCTTGAGGCCTATATGCAGAACGGCCGCGAGGTGCCGGGGTATGAGGAGACCGAGAGGACGCTGTATTCTATCCGTGATTTCGCGGCGGGCGTGAAATACCTTTATGTCTATATAATCAAGTCGGACGGGTGCTATGTGGCTTTTGATCTGGATTCGGATGATATGCAGGCCTCGGAACCCGGCACCAGACTGGATTTTGAGAAGGCGTTCACTCCGTATCTGCCGGCCCTGCTGGTCGGGGAACCCATCGAGCCTGTTGTTTCAAACGATATATCGGGCTGGGTGATCACCGTATATGTGCCTATCATCAACTCCACCGGAAGGACGGTAGGCTATGCGGGTGCCGATGTATCAATGAATTATCTTTCAAACTATGTTCAATCCTATCTTTTGAAATCCCTGCTTGTTTTCTCGGGCTTCTTTGTAGCTGTGCTGGCTTACGGTATGTGGGTTTCGGAGGTGTTCCTGGTTTACCCCATCGACAGTATGTCGGCCTGCGCCGACGGCTTCATGCACAGTTCAGGCGAGCAGTCTTCCCTGGACCAGCTGGCAGCAAAGCTTAAAAAGCTGGATATCCGGACGGATGACGAAGTCGAGATGCTATATCACGCGCTGTGCGGCATGGCCACCGAGACCACCGAGAGGATGCGCGATATAAGGCATTATTCGGATGCAACCGCTAAGATGCAGAACGGTCTTATCATCACTATGGCGGATATGGTCGAAAACCGCGACTCCGATACAGGTGCACACATACAGAAAACTGCCGAGTACGTGAGGATAATCCTGAACGGACTGAGGGATAAGCAATACTACATTCAAAAGCTCACACCCAAGTATATGTCGGATGTTATAATGTCCGCGCCTCTTCATGATGTGGGCAAGATCAATATCCCGGATACCGTGCTCAACAAGCCCGGAAAGCTTACGGACGAAGAGTTTGAGATCATGAAGACACATACTACTGCCGGAAAGAAGATAATGGAGCGCGCGATAAGCACACTCTCCGGCGAGAATTACCTTAAAGAAGCAAGAAATATGGCGGCCTACCACCATGAGCGCTGGGACGGGAAAGGGTACCCCGAGGGTCTTGCAGGCGAGGTGATACCGCTCTCTGCAAGGATAATGGCTGTTGCGGACGTTTTCGATGCTCTTGTCTCCCCGCGTGTTTATAAGCCGGCTT
>JAGDCQ010000008.1 GCA_017958465.1 Lachnospiraceae bacterium | reverse complement strand
GTGAAAGAAGCCTTTGTACCTTAAACAGCCGTTTTTGATCATTAGAGGTACACTCCGGATTCCGTTTTTGCTTGTGTGAAAGAAGCTTTTGTACCTTAAACAGCCGTTTCCGATCGTTAGAGGTACATTCCGGATTCCGTTTCGCAGCTTCATAAAGATGCCTTTGTACCTTAAACCAGGCAATCTTGCCGTTAGAGGTACACTCCGGATTCCATTTCGCAGCTTCATAAAGATGCTTTTGTACCTTAAACCAGGCATTCTTGCCTTTAGGGGTACACTCCGGATTCCGTTTTTGCTTGTGTTAAAGGAACGTTTGTACCTTAAACAGCCGTTTTTGATCGCTAGAGGTACACTTCGGATTTCATTTTTGCTTGTACAAAGAAACTTTTGTACCTTAAACAGCAGTTTTCAACCGTTTAAGGTACAAAAGCTATCAAGTAAGCAGAGCAAAAACCGGCTTCCTGCCTGTATATGTTACCCCAAACCGGGCGTTTTGCATGTTTAAGGTACTTTTCCTCCCTGAACAGACGGGATACACTCAACCAGAGAAACTTCCCCTGGGTCACGGGCCGCCACTCGGCGGTAACACAGTGTAAGACCTTTGCGGGGATATGGAGCGCCGCCGGTACTTAACGAAAAGTGTGGCAAAGACACACTTTGAGTTTAGTACCGCTGCGAAGCGCGACCTAAGGCGCGAGCCGGCCCCGAAAAGGCCTTACACTGCGTTACCGCCTGACTGGCACCCGTGGGATTGCACCTGGGGACGGCACCCGGAGGCTGGCACCCGGGAGACGGCACCCGAGGGTCCCCTGGGTCAGTCCTGAAATCACCCGTGCATCCGGGCGGGCACATGACGTCCAGCCCTCGCGCAAAAAAGCGGGAGCCAAAGCTCCCGCCGAAAAAGCAACTGTGCCATAAGCAACCGCGCCATATAAACTCAACTGTCCAATAAACGTCAGCCGCCTTACAAAGTCGTTTCTGTGCTCCGCGCAGAGTATCACTTGCCGGATACCACGATCCCGTCCACTGCAACATAAGGCAGGACGCTGGAACCGTTGCAAACAAGCTCCTTCGAAACACACTTGATCCTCTTTACCACATCCCCGAGATTGCCGTTAACCATAGTCTCTGTGACAGCACGGGCGATCTTGCCGTTCTCGATCACGAAGCTGTTCTTTGCAACGCCGGAAAACTCGCCGTTCGTGCCGGGCTGGCCGCCGGAGAAGCCGCCAAGGAGCAGGCCCTTGTCGATACCCTTGATAATATCCTCAAGAGCTGTATCACCGGGCTCCACAACCATATCGCCGCCATCATTCTTAATAACAGGACGTCCGGTCTTATTTGCGCCGTAAAGAGAAAGCTTATGGTTTGTGAGCACGCCCTTGTCGATAATGGTGAAATCCTCGGCCCTGAAGTCGTCACCTGTGAAGCGGTCGCCGATAACGATCCTCTCATCATAAGGCTTGAAGGAAACAGTAAGCTTGTCGTCCGCAACCTTCTCGCCAACCTTATCGAGCCACTGGCTCGTGCCCTCGATGATAACCCTGTCGGAAGCGTAATTCCCAATAAGGATCCCGATGAACTCGCCTGTCATAGAAGGAGTGAGGACAACAGTGCCCTCGAACTTGCCTTCCACGGGCTTAGCCTCAAGCGCCTTTACAATATTCTCAAGGCGGAAGCGGAAGTCGCCAAGCTCGATAAGCGGCTTGTCAAGCGACTTTGCGATCACATACGCGTAGTCCATACCGGTGGTCTGCTCGCCTTCCCTTGCGGAAAACTCGAGAACTATTGAATAGAAGCCCGCCTCGGTCACAAACTCGGTGCCGTTGGAATTGCGTTTGATAGCGTCTATCCTGTCAAAGGACCCTGTGGCAGTCATTACCTGAACCTTCGGATAATCCGTCTTAATGGTCTCAAACAGCTCCTTGATCCTCTCGATGAACTTATCAAGATCCGGCTCATAAACGCCCTGCTTGAACACATCCTTGCCCTGGTCGGGTGCGATGTCATGGCAGGGATCCTCGGGAGAGGACTCGGCTGCCGCAATACCGTTGTCCGCAAGGGCTTCAAGAGCCTCCGGCGTAAAGTCGTTGCCGTTCACCATACCCATCTTCTCGCCCCTGTACACGGAAAGCGTGCAGGTATTGTTGAAAACAGTGCGCATCAGCTTAAATGCGCCGTTCTCAAGGTTTAACTCCTGCTTCTCGGTTGCCCTTAAGCTGTAGGAGTATTTCGAAATGCCTTTATTCTTAAGTATGCCGTCAAAAAGATCGGCTTTTTCTCTGATCTCGCTCATTTTGTCCTCCGTTTATCTTCCACCGATCATGATCTTGCAACGCATCTGAGGGCCGCCCATACCTACTGCCATGGACTGCTTCTTGCCGCAGAATCCGCTTGAAGACCACTCGACTTTATCTGATACCATATCCACTGTCTTGAGCATCTCAAAAGCAACGCCCGAAACAGTTGTATCAAGCAGCGCCCTGCCGAGCTTGCCGTTCTTGATCTCGTAGCCGCAGGTTACGCCGAACATAAACTCGCCCGTAAGGTCCGCCTGGCCGTTGCCGGAATCGATAAGATAATAGCCGTCATCCACTGACGCGATGATATCGTCAAGGCTGCTCTTGCCGGGAAGCACGCAGGTATTGCGCATCCTGATGATGGGCTCGTCCGAGAACGACCAGGCCCTTGCGTTGCCGGCAGGCTTTACGCCAAACTCTGCAGCGGTCTCCCTGTCGTTCATATATCCTACAAGGATACCGTCGCGGATAAGCCATGCGTCCTCTGCCTTTGTTCCCTCGTCATCAAGGAAAACAGGGAGTGGGCAGGGCTTGCCGTCAAAGGTGTTTGCGAAATCCACCATGCTCACAAGGTCGGAAGCCACGCGCTTGCCAAGGTACGGGCCGGCAACAGAGCCGCCGCGCACAAGATCGGCCTCAACAGTGTGTCCGACAGCCTCGTGTGCCAGCATTCCGCCCATAAGGCCTCCGAGCACTACAGTCTTGTAGCCTGCCTCGGCATAAACGCCCTCACGCTTGTCCATAAGGCGCTTGTAAAGAGTGTCGATCCCTTCGTAAATGGGCTCAAGGTTCGAGAAATTGTCGCGAAGGCTGCCAAATCCGCCGAAAGCCTTGAATATCTCAACCGGAAGACCGTCCTTGGACTCGCTGTTCAGATAAACGTAAACATAGCAGCGGGGTGTAACAAGGTGTCCGTTAAAAGCGTCGGAAGAATAAACGATCCTGTCCTGGGAGTCCTCGTAGTAAACAACCGTACGGCTCGTAAGATCCGGATACTTCTCATCAATGTGCTTGTCGATGGTCTGGCACAGCTCGATGATCTCTTTCTGCTCCGTGTCGACTATCTCGGTGTTCAAGGGAAGGGTGCCTGTGCCTGTCGAAGCAGGGAGGATGATGTTCCTGCCCGAGTGCTTAGCGAGGAAGACAGCGTTTTCCGTTGCCGCTTTGATAACCTTCTCAGCAGCTTCGGGTGAATACTCTGCGATAGAAGCAAAGCCGTAAGTCCCGTTTTTGTTTACGCGCGCATTGATACCCTTAACTTCACTGCGCATATTTGCCACAAGGTTGCCCTTCAGAAGAACGACCTGGCGGGTGCGGTTTTCATGACCGCGAAGAACAGTCTGCACGCCGTCGGCAAACAGTCCCGTTTTGGATCCTATGATGTCCTGTAACATTCTAAACCTCCGGTATATTTTTAAATTATCCGCCTGCAACCCGTTGCATACGGACGGTTTTCGGAAGAAATATCCGAACCGTGTCATATTGTAACACATTTCACTCTGTATATCTACAGTTTCCGTTGTAAATTTAACGATTTTTGGTCCCAATTTTTTATGAACGTGTTCATAACCCGCGCCATTACCGGGAAACTGAAAGACTGCCTTTGGAAAAGTCCAAAAAACCCGCATAAAACGTGACTTTCTCAGCCAATTCATATTGACATTGGGAGGTTTTTCCGCTAAAATAAAATTGTTGACACGATCAACCGAAAAGAGACACAGGATGAAAAAAGTCTTATACCTTTTTACTATGCTCCTTGTCGTCGTTCTTTTCGGCTGCTCCCGCAGGGCCGACAGTACCGACATCGAGCTTGCATCCATCAGAATACCGCTTGTTCCCGTGACCGTAACACCAATCCCTACAGTCACTCCTTCTTCTGCGCCCACAAGCGCACCATCTCCCACGCTTAGGCCTACAAACACCCCTCTCCCCACAGCAACGTCTACGCCTTCACCTACGCCGCTGCCTACAGGTACGCCCATACCTACACCGACTTCTACCCCGATCCCGACCCCTACGAACACGCCTACACCGCGTTCCACGAACACTCCGACGCCAAAGCCCACAAACACGCCTACTCCAAGGCCTACAAGCACACCTACTCCGAGGCCTACAAATACACCGTCACCAACAAATACACCAACTCCGAGCCCGACTCCTTTGCCCACTCCCACTCCCGTTCCGACGCCTGTTCCGACGCCTACTTCGGGTGCAGTGGCGCAGCGCGGAGGCGCAGGCTCCGCCCCCACCCCCACATCCCTTGAGATCCGGATGGATTACCCCTCGTATGCCAACTACAAGCCCGCCGCCTATGCGGATGTCCCCGGCACAAAAGCCCGCCTCAGCGAGTTTGAGTACCTGCGCCCCGCTCCCGGCCGCACAAAAGAAAAAATCGTAAAGCTGCTTTACGATTCTCGCGTTGTAGTTATGGATTCCTGGGTTTCCGAGTATAACGAGACCTGGTACAAAGTAGCCGTTGTCCTCAACGGTATCACGTACTACGGCTGGCTTCAGGCCTCCTCCACCAACCTTGGGACGGCACCCACACCCACGCCCCTCCGTACTCCTCTCGTGAAGGAAGGGATAGACTACAGTGCGCCCTACGGCCAGGACCGCGACGGCGACGACATCTATGTTGTCGTGCTGGATCCCGGACACGGTGCTAACTGGGTCGGCGGTGTCTCAAAGGGGATGCCCGAAAAAGACGCAAACCTTGCAGTTGCAAAAGCCTGCAGGGATTATCTTGAAGCAAACTACGGCAATGTCCGGGTTTACCTTACCCGCACAGGTGACTGGGTTTATGACACCGTTAGTGATATAGACGACCTTGAATACCGCGTGCGCTTTGCGCAGGAAAAGCAGGCGGACATCCTTGTCTGCATCCATTTCGACGCAGGAAGCGGCGGTCTTGCCGGTGCCGAAGGCATCTTCCCCCGCAAGGCCAATGTTGCCGCGCGCTCAAAAACCCTGGCAAGCTACATTCTGCGGGAGCTCGAAGCTCTTGGGATCGACAATCTCGGGACCATGGCGCGCCGCAGCGAACGCTCACGCTACAGCTACCCCAACGGTTCGTTTATGGACGGATATCTTATCAACCGTCTGTGCGCAGAATCCGGCATTGTAAACGCGATCATCGAGCATGCTCATATAGACAACACCTACGATTACAACAACTTCATCGGGAAGGCGGGGATGCTTCAAAAGATAGGTGAGGCCGACGCAAAGGCCATCGCGGCGTACCTGAACCTTTACGATAAGGCAACCTGGCCTACCCCGACACCTACACCTACGTTTACACCGACACCTACGTTTACTCCGACACCGAGCCCGACACCCACAAACACACCGACGCCAAGCCCGCTGCCTACTGCTACGCCGACTCCGCTGCCCACAAATACGCCGACTCCGACGCCGACACCATACACCGTAACACCCACGCCGACTCCGGGGCCCACTGCGATCCCGACGCCCACGGAGACCCCTGTGCCGACAGCAACTCCTGTGCCTACAGCGACACCTGCACCAACGCAGCCTCCTGAACCTTCAGGGACTCCTGCACCAACGCAGCCTCCTGAACCTTCAGGGACTCCCGTGCCCACAGATCCGCCGGAGCCAACTTTGACTCCCGTGCCCACAGATCCGCCGGAGCCAACTTCGACTCCCGTGCCCACAGATCCACCGGAGCCTTCGGATCCACCGGAACCAAGCGATCCCCCCGGGCCTTCTGAGCCGCCTGAGCAGCCTTCACCCACCGGTCCCCCGCCGGCCGGGTAAAAACCTTATGAATACCTAGATGCAATTGCATCAGTAATACTCATTTTTGATATCTTCAGTATTTCACCCAAGGAGCATAGCAGGATTAATAGTATCAAAAAAACATCTACAACAACAAAATGCCACCAATCCACAAAAAAGATCGAAATACCATTGTAAAAAATATTTTTTTCCAATATGATTTTGCCTGCTATAATCCAAGTTATACTACTTATGGAAACAATTAACACTGCCATTATCCCTTGTTCACCAAGCAACAATCCCATTATATCTTTTTTTCGATTCCCAAGCGAAAGCAAAACGCCAATCTCATAAAGACGTTTGCTCATTGAAAACTTCATAAAGCCTTTAATTGTGAAGATGCATATAACGGTGAACAAAAGTGCAATTATACCTAGGATTGCTATAAACATTGAAATCTGACCGGAAATAATTGATACAATTAGTCCTGACCTTCTACTGGCTATACAACTATTTTGCTCGGCAAGGATATCCAGATGGTTGATCGTCTCGGCATCTGTAAGTGTAGAATAAGCTATTATCACATTCCCATGGTTAGGAGCCTCATCATACCATGATCCATAAAAGATCCCTGATTTCCGGCTATCTGAAATACCAACTATTTTTGCTTCTGAGACACGATCATATGTATGCAGGAGTAAATAGTATTGTCCCGTAAAAATCTCATTTGCATATCCTGCTGCAATCTCTTCTTCAGAGAATAGCTTATTCTTGTTCAATAGATTCATTAGTATTATATTGACAAGGTCGCATGAAACTATTATCTCTTTATCATTTTGTGGCGATTTTCCTTGAATTATCGCTGTATCCAAAGGTGAATATGCCCCAATACCGGTCGAAACAATTCCACTATCAGGCTTTCCGCGACCTGCTGACAGGTTGGCAAACAAATGACACTCTTCTTGATAAAACAGATTCGCCAATTCTGAAGTAATAAATAAACAACCTGTTCCATCTGATGTATTATAGCTTTTCTTAACTCCAACAATATTGACAGAATATTGTTTTTCTAAGTACCTACACTCTATTTGTGAATCAATACATTCTGTCGTTCCAAATAAAAACATAGCTAATTGTTCGTCCAAAACAACTTCAGAATATGAGGTTGGTAAGCGCCCCTTAATGTTTGAAAACCTTTTTCTATAGAAATCATTATCCTCTATAACTTCATACTCCATTGATAATCGCTTATCATTCGAAGTCAAAATGATTGTGGTTTGAAAAAACGAAAATGCATACTCTATAGTCTTGTCTGACTTAATTACGGGCAGAATATCAACATCTATTGCGTTATGTTCTTGAACATCCATTGATGTAAGTTGTGTGATTGCGGATTTATCATTTTCCAGCAAGTCTTTATCAACCCTGTAACGCATATGATTTATGCCGCTATAAAGTCCCAGAATACCAAACAGCAACAGCATAGCTGACAAGATTGCAATCGCCATTCCTTGCATTTGTTTTCTACGGGATCTTAGTCCCGATATAATATAAGGGGTCTTCCAACGCTGTGTCTTACCATCCTCTTTTTCAGATTGTATCTCTACATTCCTGCGCATATTATGGTTAATTGTTTCATCAACAACTTCTCCATCGCAGATTTTCAAGATTCTGTCTGCGTACTTACTTGCGGCATCACTATCATGTGATACGACTATTATCAGTCTCTCTGAAGCGAGTTCACGGAAGCATTCATATATAGCTTCAGCATTGCTTTGATCCAGATTCCCGGTAGGTTCATCAGCGAGAATAATCTGATTTCCCCGCAGCAAAGCACGTGCAATTGCTACACGCTGTTTTTCCCCTCCCGAAAGATAGTCAATCTTTCTTGAAGACAGGTGTTGGATATCTAACTTGGATACAATTGAGTCATATTCCTCGCTGGTCGCATCTTTTCCAGCAATCTGGGCCCCCAGAAAAATGTTTTCTCGGACAGTTAACGCACCTATCAAATTAAAATCCTGATTAACCAAACCTATCCTTTTTCTATAATCAGCATCTATTCTCTGCGGTCTGTTATCCAGATAAATACTTCCATCGTAATTAACATCGTTTCCTGCTATTATGTTCAATAATGTAGTTTTACCTGCCCCGGATTTACCGACAACAAAAACCAACCCTGTTCTTTCAAATTCAAGCGATATATTCTTTAGAAGTGTCTTTCCACTGTTTTTTTTACTGATAATTGTTATTTTCATATGTCTCAGATTTTTTATTCTTTATTTGAACAACTCTTTAGTTTTCTGCTCCATCGTCGGAATAAGTGTAGCATCAAGATAGCGGTTTAATCCTTCGCCGAACTCTTTTACAAATCGTTCGTTGCCGGAATAGTAATCGTTTCCTCCATGAAGTACATCGAAATAGAGATCGGGCAAAAACCACCCTGAAAACAGCGTTGGCTCAAGCCAGTATTCCGACATATAAAACTTGTCCGTATCAACATTTGCAGCATCTAAATATTTTTCCAACTCAGAGGTATCAATACCGCAAGCATTCCACAATGGCAAAAATGAGTTTCGTGTAAAAGAAGATTGTGCCATATTTTTGCCGCTCTTAGCGTTCCTGAGCATCATATCTTTTTTCTCCTGAAATAGCGATACGATTTTCTCGTTTTTTAAATCAATGTCGCTCGCCTTGTTATAATTCCATAGGATATACAGTAAAACTATAGCTTCATCCTTTTCTTCTGGAAACTCTCCTTCCAAATAACGATTAAGAAAATTAAGTAATCCGTTGTAAGTTTCTCTTACGCCTTGAATATCATACTTATAGAATAGTTGCGCATAGCTACCCGTGAGTTGTACAGAATCTACATATGAGTATTTTAGCCTATGATCTCCGTACAAATATTGTTGATCGTCATAGTCTGCGTTCAACATGTCAAGAAATGTTCTGTCCGGATTGTTAATAAACTGATCTATGCATACAGCGTACAAATATCCATTAACTACACGGCTTTTTTCCTTATCTATTCTTTCTGTAAGCTCCAAATAAAGTTTTTTTACCTTATCTAAGCTTTCTTTCGAATACGGGATTCCGTTATCATCACATAAGTCTGCCCAGGCAAATGCCCCATAAATCGGTTGAACTATATCAAGTATGTCAGAAAACTCCGACTTTCGGTTTTCTTTGTTCTTGTAATAAACAATCAGTGATACAGCTACTGCTCCAAAAACCAAACCCAATAATATATATATTATATTTTTTTTCCTCATCGAAAATCAGTCTCCTCAGCAAAATATATAATTATCAATAAATACTACAGGGCTAATGACAGTATTATATCAATATAGATTTATATCCGCTTCAACAAGAAATGAAGTTTGACTCACTCCACTTTCGTTTATCATCTGTCCAATAATAGTGTGATGTTCTCTATAGTTGTAAAGGCTTGGACAGTATGTAGTGATATTATATGACATGTACCAATCATTACTTGCATAGGTGAAAGTGTTCTGTTTTGTATCGAAATCCAATGATGCCTTCTCCGAAAAAGTTATCTTCAGATTTGCACCAGTTGCGGAAAAGCATATTTGATGGCCTTTGTTTTGCAGCTGTACACTTATACCTTCAGGTAAGTAATAAAACTTGGCTTCAGAAAAACCAACAGATTTAACACTGTGGTTCCAAAAATCCCAGCCAATATTGGTAGTTAGCTGTGTCTTTGCATATAAAGTCGCCCGCCCGACACGGCTATTTTCATCGATTTCGTATGCAGCTCTGTTGTATATGTCACTAGCAAGAACCGGTCGAACACGTATTCCAATGATTGACAGTATCAATACTGTGACAATGAATAGTTTTTTAGTTTTCATTATTGCCCCCATTTTTATAATAGTCGCCCTGTAGCCTGCGTATCATATCATAATATGCTCTATAATGATCAAATAAAGGACAAATGGTAATTAATGACGGATAAAATGTAACTGCCGGCCGGTAATTTACAATTCTCCCTGCCCGTACCGGATATTGGTTCGCGCAGCTATATCTTTTTTCAAACCAATTTTTCAAATTCCCCTTGACAACTGCCAAACAGGATGTTACAATAACCAAGCTGTAAAGAAACAGCCAAGCAGAGTTTCCACTCTCACCCCCAGCTTTTATGCAAAAGGGTTTACGTTTTTTCGAATAATTCCTTTTAGGATTGCGTTAAGACCAAAGTGGATGTTCTGCATCTGCTTTTTTCTTTTTTCACGCCATACTATTTTGGAGGTATAAAGCCATTAGCGATTTAATGATCAATGAACAGATCAGGGACAAAGAAGTCCGCCTGATCGGAGAAAACGGAGAACAGCTCGGTATCGTTTCCTCAAGGGAAGCCTACAGACTGGCGCAGGAGGCCGGACTCGACCTCGTAAAGATCGCGCCCAAGGCAGAGCCGCCTGTCTGCAGAATTATTGATTACAACAAATATCGTTACGAACAGACGCGCAAGGCAAAGGAAGCCAAGAAGAATCAGAAGACTTCCGAGCTCAAGGAGATCCGCCTTTCGCCCAACATCGATGACAATGACCTTAATACCAAGGCAAACGCCGCAAGGAAGTTCCTTTCAAAGGGTGATAAAGTTAAAGTCACCTTACGTTTCCGCGGCCGTGAGATGGCTCACCTTGACCGCGGCAAGGAGATCCTCGACAGCTTCTTCTCTATGGTAGAAGACGTTGCGGCCCTTGACAAGCCCACCAAGATGGAAGGCAGGAGCATGATGATGTTCCTCGCGGAAAAGAAGAAATAAGCAAAAGCGAACATATTTAAGGAGGTTTTTATTATGCCGAAGTTAAAAACTAACAGAGCAGCATCCAAGCGTTTCAAACTTACCGGAACAGGTATGCTTAAGCGCCAGAAGGCAGGTAAGCAGCACATTCTTACCAAGAAATCAAGAAAGACCAAGAGAGATCTTCGTAAAGCTGAAATGACAAACAGTGCAAATGCAGCTACAATGAAGAAGATTTTACCGTATCTGTAAAGAAGGAGGACACTAAACTATGGCAAGAGTAAAAGGCGGTTTAAACGCTAAAAGGAAACACAATAAAGTATTAAAGCTTGCTAAGGGTTACCGTGGCGCGCGTTCCAAGCAGTACAGAGTTGCTAAGCAGTCTGTAATGCGTGCACTTACCTCTTCTTTCGCAGGCAGAAAAGAGCGCAAGAGACAGTTCAGAAGACTCTGGATCGCTCGTATCAACGCAGCAGCTCGTATGAACGACCTTTCCTACAGCAAGCTTATGCATGGTCTTAAGCTCGCTAACGCAGACATCAACAGAAAGATGCTTTCCGAGATGGCTGTTTATGATGCAGAGGGCTTCAAGTCCGTATGCGAGCTCGCAAAGAGCAAGATCGCGTAAAACAGGCGCATGGCTCCCATCCGGCAAGGATGGGAGTTTTTTATTTTGGTAAGTGTGGGAGTTTTATCACTGCAAGGTTGTTTTTTTACAAAAAGTATGTAAGGAGGCAGGTATGAAGGCACTAAAACGTGGATTTTCGAATATTTGGACAGACATCCTTCATTTCAAGGTCGGTCTCGCTGTCCTTGCCATTTACTGCCTTGTCACGCAGCTGATCTTCGGGACCATATGCCCCATCGAGATACTTACGGGCTTTCCCTGTCCCACCTGCGGCATCACAAGGGCAACCGGCCTGCTCTTCACCCTTCACCCGGCAAAAGCCTTCGAAATGCACGCCATGGTGTACCTCTGGCTGCCTTTCATCGCTTTTGTGCTCATCCGGCGCTGGTTTTTTGAAAAAAAGAAGGTTCCCATTGCGATTCTGCTTGCAGTGATCATATTGACAGTAGTATACTATCTGTGGCGCATGATCACGCTGTTCCCGTCACAGGAGCCCATGGCCTTCCACCCGAAGAACCTCATCTCCCTTATGATAGGACTTCTAAGGAGGATCATGCCACAATAACGCTATAAACGGCAAAGCGGCCGAGCCGCTGCCGTCATCGGAGGTAAAAATGATCTGTTCAAAATGCGGTTCCAATTGCGCAAACGACACTAAGTTCTGCCCCATCTGCGGCAATCCTTTTCCCGCACAGAGCGTATATTTCGGCGACGAAACAACGCCTTCGCAGCCTACGGAAAACGCAGGCGCAGCACCCGACTACAACACCCAGTACAACCAGAGCCAGTACGGTCAGCAGTACAACCAGAATCAGTACAATCAGAACCAGTACGGCCAGCAGCCCAACCGCGACAGCTTCGTAAACCCGGGCGAGTTAAACGAGCACAGCCTTCCCGAGTCCTTGCGTCCCCTTTCACCCTGGGCATATCTCGGCTACTACTGCCTGTTCTCCATGGTTCCCTGCGCAGGCATCATCCTTGCTTTTGTTTACGCCTTCAGCAGCGGAGAAAACGTTAACAAGCGTAACTTCGCAAGGTTCTACCTTATCCTGCTGGGCATCGGCCTTGTGCTCTCGCTCCTTACCGTGATCTTCATCACAGCCCTCGGCTTCTCGCTGGGCAACAGCATTTTCTACAACAATTTTTATTGATAAAACACAGGGCTCCGTGCCCTGCTTCTAATACAGCGAAACCCCGGTCACAGGCCGGGGTCTTGTTGTATTCTGCACTTTTCTTTAGTTTTCGTTTACGGTTCCCCCGCCTCACAGCATAGGCGAGAACACGCGGAATATAGCCGTTATCAGCTTTGTGAGCTTCAGGTGATAGTCGTTTGCGATAGGCTCGGACTGTGCGATGATGTTCAGGTAATCCTGCTTTATCTCGCTAAGGCAGGGCGCGTAATAAAGCACGGCGCCGTCTTCATAATGGTGCACCAGGCTCCTGTAGTCCAGGTTGATGGTCCCCACGAAAGCCGCCTCATCATCTATCAGCATGGTCTTGGCATGCATAAACCCGGGCGTGTACTCGTATATCTCCACTCCTGCGTCCAGCAGGTATTCGTAATTGGATTTCGTGATCCCGAAAACCATCAGTTTATCCGGGATATGCGGGGTTACGATCTTTACCTCAACGCCGCGCATAGCCGCGATCCGAAGCGCGTTAAGCAGCGTGTAATCCGGGATAAGATATGGCGTTGTGATCCAGATTCGCTCTTTTGCAAGGGAAATGAGGTTCAGGAAGTTGTTTTCGCCTATGCGCTCGGAATAGAAGGGGCGCGGGCCGTCGCCAAACACAGTGACAGCGCCGGGCTCATCCGGGAAGGAAGGCGCATCCTGCTCCAGGAAGGAAGCGTAGTCCGAATTGGACTTTGTCTGCTGGTCAAAGGATATCAGAAACAGCTTTGTAAGGCCGTCTACGGCGTTGCCCTCTATCTTTATGGCGTTGTCCTTCCATATCCCAAGGCGTTTGTTTTTGTTTATATACTCGTCCCCGATGTTCAGACCGCCGGTGTAGCCTACTTTTCCGTCGATCACAACTATCTTTCTGTGATCCCTGTTGTTGTAGATACCGGAAACAACGGGAATGAAGGGGTTAAACTTTATGCATTTGATCCCTTCCCTGCAAAGGGTCTTGTAGAAGTTGCTCTTAAGCTTCCCCAGGGTACCCATCTCGTCGTAGATGATGCGGACATCCACGCCCCGGGCCACTTTTTCAAGAAGGATCTCATGGGTCTCGTCCCACATCTGCCCGGGATCGATTATGAAATACTCCAGGAAAATGAAGCGCTCTGCCTTCTTCAGCTCCGCCTTGAAATCCTCGAAGAACTCTTCACCTATGGGGAAATATGAGATGCGGTTGTTAAGCCTTGCCCCATCCGATCCGTTTGCGACAAGGTACCTGTCAACGCCCACAAAGCGGTCAAGATAGGTGTCCGTATCCTCTTCAAAGTTGGAAAAACCGGAAAGCTCGGCGGAGATCTCGCTCAGCCTTTTATGTGTGCGGGCGGGGATCGTGGGATTTGCGAACAGAACGTAGATAGTGGCTCCGAAGATCGGGAGCAGCATGATAAGGATTATCCACGGAACCTTGTATTCCGAGGGTTCCACCTTGTTTATGATGATCAGCACAAGTATCACGGAGAGCACGATGCTTGCCGTCTGAAACCACACAAAGGCTTCGGCGGCTTTGTACGCAAAAAAGACCATTGCCGCAACCTGAAGCGAAAGCATCAGGAAGGACAAGGCGATCTTGCTGAAAAGCATTTTCATGATCTTTAAGAACTTGATGCGCATATTTTATTACACTATTTCTGAGATTTGTCAGAATTATATCACATGTACTGCAAAAGCGCAACACCCACCCAGGGGGACGGTTCTCTGGGTCTCTGGGTCAGAAGCGTACCCCAACCGTATTGCGAACATTTGTTCTAAAAGTCACTTGATTTTCGCAGGGTTTTAGTGTATAATCTTGCCGTACGACAAAAATGACCGAAATACGCGCATTTGCGCCCCTCAGATACTATGGACTTCAAATTACATTCAGAATTCAAACCCACCGGCGACCAGCCGGAGGCAATAAAAGCCCTTGTAGACGGGTTCCGCGCCGGCAACCAGTTCCAGACGCTCCTTGGCGTAACAGGCTCCGGCAAGACCTTCACAATGGCAAACGTCATCGAGCAGCTCAACCGCCCGACCCTTGTAATAGTTCACAACAAGACCCTGGCAGCCCAGCTCTACGGCGAGTTCAAGGAGTTCTTCCCGGAAAACGCCGTCGAATACTTCGTCTCCTACTACGACTACTACCAGCCGGAGGCCTACATCGCCTCGACCGACACCTATATTGAAAAAGACAGTGCCATAAACGACGAGATAGACAAGCTGCGCCACTCCGCCACAGCCGCCCTCTCCGAGCGCCGTGACGTCATCATCGTAGCCAGCGTTTCCTGCATCTACGGTCTGGCAGACCCTGTCGACTACCGCAACATGACTCTCTCCCTGCGTCCCGGCATGGAAAAGGACAGGGATTC
>JAGDCQ010000101.1 GCA_017958465.1 Lachnospiraceae bacterium | reverse complement strand
TTTTTCTTTCACGGTCGATGACTTGTTTCCGTCTTCGGGGTAGGAAAGAGGCGTGTCATCATCTTCAATTTCTGCGATCTCGGAAATGATGTTGTTTGATTCGATGGTCTTTCCGTCTGTAAGTACAACGACAAACTTGCCGTTCTCGAACTTAACTTCGGAAACGCTTACGCCGTCCCTGCCGTCTTCGCCTTTATCACCTTTGTCACCTTTATCGCCCTTGGCACCGGTCTCACCCTTTTCACCCTGGGCACCGGTCTCACCTTTATCGCCTTTGGCGCCGGTCTCACCTTTATCGCCTTTGGCGCCGGTCTCACCTTTATCGCCTTTGGCACCGGCTTCACCTTTATCGCCTTTGGCACCGGCTTCACCTTTATCGCCTTTATCGCCGGTGTCGCCTTTATCGCCATTGGCACCGGTTTCACCCTTTTCGCCCCGGGCACCTGTTGCGCCGTCCTTACCATCTTTACCGTCTGTGCCGGCTATGGATTTGAGCCACTCTTCAAGAGTTCCGGTGTATCCGTTCTCTATAGCGATCTCATATGCGGACTTGCCGTCGTTTCCGTTCTGTCCTGCGGGACCCTCGGGGCCTTCGGGACCTGTGGAAACAGGTACGTATACAGCCTCGTTCGACCAGATACTCTGAAGCTCTTTGCCTTCGATAGTATCTTTAGCCGCTGTGGCAACGAATGTGTAAAGATTTCCGGCAAAATCGTCAAGATCGTCTTTTGCCACTGTGAAGGATGTCTCGCCTGCGGCAATACGTTCGTTGTTCAGGCGTACATATTTCCCGTTAACTATCTGATATGCGTAGTAGCCGTCGGTAACTTCCGCGTATTCATCATCCCATTTCAGTGTAAATACATCATCGGAATAATAAACAAAGAGTTCAACGGGCTGCGGAGCCATGGAAACGTCGGATACGCGATAGCCGTATACAGGTACATGGGAGTTGTCCCATACATGGTTCTTAAGATCTGCTGCAAGTTCGGGATCCGAAGAACCTGTTCCAAGGTCGATATACCAGCGGCCAAACGACCAGTTGAAGCGGTATTCGCGGATGCTATCGTTCGCAACACCTTTGTTCAGGAGCTCAAGCTCGTTCAGGTCTGTTACGGTACCTGAAACTGTGTTGCCTCTCGTTGTGGTAGTGTAATTGCAGGTTCCTCTAAGGAAATCCGCCGAAACGTAGTAACCGCCGTAAACACTGCTACCAAGCGCACCGCCGCCGGCCGCGATTGCAAAGTTGATGGAGAATCCACCGGAAAAGCCTGCGCCCTCGGTTTGTGACTGGGAATAATCGTACTCCTGAGTCTTTGCGGAACCGCTGTAACCAAGCTCCATGCCTTCGGTCTTAGCCAGCTTCTCGGCACCGTTTAAGATTCCTGTGTTCCAGTCTTCGGGGTATGCCGCAGGATTACCTTCGTTACCGATAAGGTATTCTCCGTTGCCGATGGTTGTATCGGTATCTGTGATCTTCCTAAGAACAGGTGGAGCATATGTGTATTTTGATGTGTCGATTTTTTTTGTAACATCCTCGACGGTTTTATTGTAACTGTCTACAAAAGCGTTATAATCGGCAATGCTCAGCTGACTCCAGACAGGGCCTAAAGGCATCGGCACCTGGATCGCATTGGTAAGCCACTTTTTGCCGGCTGCATCATACAGGTCATAATTGTACATGATGATGGGGGTTCGCTGGAGCAGGACGGTATTCTGGTTACCGGTCTGGAATGTGGATGAATAACTTGTTTCCCAGCCCTCTTCAAACTCCCAGGTGTAGTTGAATGCAGCACCTGTTTCAAGAGCCGTTTTGAAAGCAGCGCCGTCCTGGATCTCAAGCTCAAACGAGATGCCTACGCCCCAATCAAGCGATGTGGTGGTGTTTGAGGATTCACCGTAGCTTGTTGTTACGGTATAGGATGTGTTACCGCATTCCTGGATCCCGTCAAAAAACGGTGCTGCCTGCAGCACTGCTTCGATCTTGGGATCCGAATAGATGAAATTCTTTCCGGTGTATCTTAAACGAACACCGTCATAATCTCTGTCGCATGCTGTGATCGTGGTATTGACGGCAATGTAACGGCCTTCATAACCGCTCTGGTTTATCTTGATGTTGTAATCTACAAACTGATAAACGTCGTTGTCGATATCGGAACTGAAGAAACCGCTGCCTGTTATGGTGCCAAGCATATCCTCGGTATCATTATAGGTCGCACCTATCATACCCACCTTAAAGGCATAGGCCCTTGCACCGCTTTCCTTGAGTGTCACCACATAGTAGAGCTGTTCGCGACCAACGCTGTTGTGGTCAAAGTTGCCGACAGCAACGTCGCTTACCCATGCGTTTGTAATAGCTACATTTGTGGAACCCTGGGAC
>JAGDCQ010000100.1 GCA_017958465.1 Lachnospiraceae bacterium | reverse complement strand
ATTCCGGAATGAAGTGGATCTTTTCGACCACTGTTCCGTATTTGTGGATGAGCTCGCTGTCGAAATCGTACAGGATGGCGCCGGAGTCGTACTTCACGTCTATTACCATAGTGTTGAGCTCCGTGCGCTGTATAAGCTCAAGAAGCTTGTCGAAGGCTTCGATCCTCTGGGTGTCATTGGGAAGGTTGACGGTAAACTTTGACGAAACGTAGATACCTTTGGAAACTACGGGTGTACGCTTGTCTTCCCAATCCGCCATCCATATCTCTTCTCCCGGCGGAATATAGACCGTAGGTGTTGGTGTCGCGGTAGGATCCCAGAGCCCGAAGGCACCTGCGGATAAATTGGAACCCGGCACCGGTGTGGGAGTGGCCTCCGGCGAAGCTACAGGCGTTGGTGATGTGTCCTCTGCCACCTGCCCCGCAGGCCTTGTTTCCTCGGACACCTGCTTTTCCCTTGCAAGAGCCGCAAACGTTCCTGCAAAGACAATGCACAGCAGCGCAAGGAGCGTCACTATCGGCCATTTTTTACGTCGGATGCGGTAGCCGGAAAACCGGCTCATCGCACCACGCTTTACATAATCATCTCTCATAGATACATCAATCCTTTTGGGATCACTCTTCTTCTTTAAGATCGAACCCCATCTTCTTCATTATAACCAAAAACCTGGCGGTATCAATAGGCTTTACGGCATAACCTTCGCACCCCAGCTCGAAAGCCTGCTCAACCTGGTTGACCTCGTTCAGGGCTGTAGTCATTATGATCTTGCTGCGCCTGCTCCTGTCCACGCCATGACGTTCCTCGGCCTTTCTGATGGCTTCAAGAGCTTCGATGCCGTTAACGTTCGGCATCATTATATCAAGGCACACAAGGTCGTAGGGGCTTTCGTCCTCAAGAGCCAGCTCAAACGCGGCCGCTGCCTCCTCGCCGTCTACCGTAACATCAACATCCGCGTACTTGGAGAGGAACTTCAGCATAAATTTGCGGCTCGCAAAATCATCTTCTGCTATCAATATCTTCATCTTCATCCTCCTGTGTGCTCTCCTGTCCATCAAAAACAGGTCTGAGCGGGATAGTTACGGTAAAGGTTGTCCCCTTTCCCTCTTCGGAATCGGTAGTGATCTTTCCTCCCAGCACCTCCACATTGTGGAGCACCGCATCCATTCCGACACCGCGTCCGGAGTAGATGCCCTCCTTCTCGTTTGTAGAAACACCGGGCAGGAAAATGAGTCTTATGATATCGTCCTTTGAAAGCTCGTCGCCTTCAAAGATCAATCCGCGGTCTATAGCGGAAGTCTTCAGCTTTTCTATGTCTATCCCGCGGCCGTCGTCGGATACTGTCATAGTGAAGGCATTGCCGTTGTTTGCGTAGCTGACAGTCACCTTGCCTTCCGCAGGCTTCCCCCGGGAAACACGCAGTTCCTTGGATTCGATACCGTGATCCACAGCGTTGCGGAGCATATGGACAAGAGCGCCGGAGAGACCGTCGATCCACTCTTTGTTGACAAGGATCTCCTCGCCCTCAATTTCAAGCTCTATCTTGCGCCCCAGGCGCTGGTTCATCTCTTCTATGGTTTTGTGGAGCTTAGGCGAGATATATCCCATAGGCGTAGTGGCAGCGCTGGTGATCCAGTTGAGGAGCTCCATATTGCGCTCATGGAGGCTTAAGGCAAAGGGCGCAACCACAGGGTTTTCGGCCTTGGATTCGTTCATCCTGGTCTCAAGCTCCGTAAGATGCCTTACTATTGCGGAAAGGGTCTTCAGCTCATCACCGCTGTTGAGGTGGCCGGGAAGTATCTTCTTCGCAGTCTTTTCGGTCTCGTCATGGGCGCTTTCGCACTTCTTTTTGGGCCCGCACTTCTTCTTTTGCTCTTTTGCAGCCTTTGCGGCAGCTCTCTCTTCGTTGATGACGCGCATGGCGGTGTGGGTATCGCCCTTGATGCTTGCGTAGCGGTCCGGCTTTTCCCCGGCCCCTTCGGAGTCCTCGGCGCTTCCGATGTAAAAGCGCATAGGCTCGTCGTGGGACTCGGATCTTTCCGTTTTCTCCACATCCTCTACAGTTTCAACCTTAAGCCCGCCCGCTATCTCATCACGGTATTTTTTGAACTCTTCGGCGATATCCTGCCCGTCGTTGTCCGAAGCTTTATCTTCCATGAGCAGGGTTATCTCGTCGGCGGAATAGGCAACAAGCCCTTCTAACAGCTCCGTAAAGCGGTCGAAGTCGATGGCGGCCTTCTCATCCCTGTAGAAGTACAGGATGTGCTCAAAGGCGCGCATGGGGACCGCAAGGCATTCGAAAAGCATCATGGTGGCGTCCGCTTTGATAGTGTGCGTGATCCTGAAGATCTCGTTCACTATATCCATCGTGTATTCATTGCGCTCTGCAGCCATTGAAAGATAGGTCTCATACTGTGTCACAAGGTCACTGCATTCGTCTATAAATATCTCCATCATCGGGTCTTTTTTTACTGTCCTGTTATCCATTTGTCATTCCTCCGTGAAGGGAGCAACAAAAGTTGCAAGATTAGCGTTTAAGCTGCTTCTGTATCTTTTCGAACACTTCGACGATATCCGGATCAAAGCTCTTTCCGGCGTCTGCTTTGATGATCTCGATGGCTCTCTCATGGGTGTAGGCCTTTTTGTAGCAGCGCTCGCTTATGAGGACATCGTAAACGTCAACAACTGCTGTAATGCGCGCCGCCAGCGGGATATCGTCCCCTTTGAGGCCGGAGGGATATCCCTTCCCGTCCCACCGCTCGTGGTGGGATTCGGCTATCTCGATAGCCATCTCGATAGCAGGATTCTTCTCACCCATGGAGTATATGCTCCTTAAGGTATCGGCGCCGGTCTTTGAGTGGGTCCGCATTATGGCCATCTCATCCGGCGTGAGCTTGTCGGGCTTTAGAAGCACGCTGTCCGGGATCCGCATCTTCCCTATATCGTGAAGAGGAGCCGCAAGCTCAATGGTATCCGCAAACTCGTTGGAGATAAGCTTTGTGAACTTTGGCGAAAACTGAAGTGACAGAGCCAAAAGACGCGCATTTTTGCCAACATTCTCGACATGGTTGCTGTCCGCGCTGTCACGGCCCTCGGCAAGCTTTGCCATAGCAAGCATTACGAGGCGCTGTTCCTCGTTCATACGGCGGATCTGGGCATTTATAGTCTTCTGGAGCTGTTTGTTGTAGTTTTCAAGCTCCCTTTGCATCTTGTAAAGCTTTATGTGGGTGTTTACGCGAAGGTACACCTCCTGGGGCTCAAAGGGCTTGATTATGAAATCCACACCCCCCATGGTGAAGCCTTTTTCCTTTGTCTCCTGGGAGGTGACGGCAGAAATAAAGATGACCGGGATGTTTCGCGTGCGGACGTCTTTCTTTAGCATCCCGCAGTATTCGAAGCCGTCTATATCGGGCATTGTGACATCCAGAAGGATCAGGTCCGGCAGCAGGGCGTCAACGGCCTCCATGGCCTGATGTACGTCCGTTACGGGCCTTGCCACGTATCCCGCCTTTTTTATGATATCCGTGAGGATGACGAGATTTGCTATCACGTCATCAACTATAAGTACGTTTTCTTTCTGATTTGCAGCCATCTTTCCTCCGGTATCACAGCTCTGCCAGTTTTTCCTCAAGCTCAGCCATCAGCTTGACAGTCTGGTCGTAATCCTCTTTGCGGGCGCAAAGCTCCAGTTTGAAGGCCAGACGTTTAAGCTCCTGGTTGCTCTCGGGCATCATATTTTTGATAGTATCGGAAAAGCTCTCGGCTTTTTCCCAGGTCCCAAGCTCCACGCAGAGTTTCATCTTCTCAAGGGCATCCTTGGCGTTGAAGATGTTTGTCTGCTCGTCCACAAGGTTCTCATCATCATCGATCTCTTTGTACATAAAGGAGTCGTCCTTTGCGTCGCGGCTGTATTCAAAACGTCCGCTTGGACCGGTGTATTCGGCATCTTCGCTGGTGGTTTCCGCTTCCTCCACGTTGATGGTGAAGGAGAAGGTACTTCCCTTGCCCTTTTCACTCTCTACGCGGATGGAGCCACCCATAAGCTCTACGATCTGTTTGCTGATGGAAAGGCCAAGTCCCGTTCCGCCAAAGCGCCTTGTAATTGAGCCGTCAGCCTGTGTAAAGGCCTTGAAAAGCTTGCTCTTTTCCTCCTCGCTCACGCCAATACCTGTATCGATCACCATAACAAACAGCTCCAGCCCCGATGCTGTGCGGTTGTTTACGCTCACTTCAAGGGCGATGTAGCCCACAGAGGTGAATTTTATGGCATTTCCGATAAGGTTATTGATAACCTGGCTTATCCGGACTTCATCGCCAACAATGTAGTTTGGAACGTCGGGCGCGATGTTTGCGATGAGCTTAAGCCCTTTTTCGCTGGTTTTCTGCAGATGCATCGTCATCAAAGTGTCGATCATCTGCCTGAAGTTGAACTTCCTTGTCTCAAGGGTAAGCCGCCCGGCCTCTATCTTTGAGAAGTCCAGGATATCGTTTATGATCTTGGACATATTGTTGCAGTTGCGGATTATTATCTCTATGCTCTCCTGCTGAGAGGGGGAGAGCTGGGTATCAAGCAGGTTTTCCGCCATACCCTTCATGCCGTTGACGGGAGTCCTGAGCTCGTGGGTGACGTTTGCCATAAACTCCGTACGCATGCGGATCCCGTATTCCATCTCTTCAATGGCCTCTTTTGTGCGGGCGATGGCGGCCTTTTCCTCGGAATAATCGAAGGAAATTATAAAACCGCAGGCGTTTTGGAACTTTGTTTTTACCACATGGCAGACCACAGGATAGCAGGTGCTGTTCTTTCGATAGGCCGAAGTGTGGATATCCGTGTCCTCCACGGCCTCCGGAAGCCACTTAAGCTTCCCGCCCTCAGTGCTCACCAGGGAAGGGAAGATGCTGCTTATATACACATTTTCGAAAGTCTCGTACTCGGTCTCCTTCGACGCGATCTTGTTGGCGGAGAGTATCTTCCCGCTTTCGTCGAATGCGTAGTAAGCCTCTCTGCTGTTGTCCATAAGGGTTTTGGTAATTTCCTGATAATCCATGAGCTACCTCCGCGGTCAGCTGCGAACAAAAAGCAACCTTGATTTTTGTTGACAATTCAAGACTTTTTTCGTATAATACGAAAGTCGAAATTAATTTTCGTTTTTAGCAAACAGTCTCATAAATACTGAAACGTGCTAAAACAGACAGGAGATCATCCTATGAAATTCAATACACGTCTGAAACAACTGAGACAGCGCAACCGCCTTACACAGAGCGAGCTTGCCGATATCCTCGGGTTAAAACCCACCGCCATCTCAAACTACGAATCCTGCAGGAACGAGCCTTCTCTCGAGAAGCTTGTGGCACTTGCGAAATATTTCGACGTCTCATGCGACTATCTTCTCGGCCTTTCCGAAGCCTACCTTCCCATAGGCGGCGAAGTCCTCGATAAGGACATTGTAGACTTTTTCAGCGATTACCAGAAGCTCGATCCGGAATCCGTAGAGCTTTTACAGCAATATATAGGCTTTCTGCTCTATAAGCAGGAGAAGGAGCGCAACGGCTGATCAGCCGGCTGCCTCCTCTGCTTTTGCGGCCATAACGGCCTTTGCAAACTGATCTGCACATGAAGTATCTCTCGGACCACATGTGTTCCCGAGAAGTACTTCATTTATTTTTTCTGCGGGCATCCCGTCCGTAAGCTTCGAGATAGCCTTGAGGTTGCCGTTGCAGCCGCCTTCAAACGACACATTTGATACTATGCCGTTGTTGATGTCAAAGTTGATGAACTGTGCGCAAGTTCCTTTTGTTTTATAACGATAGTGCATTTTTTACCTCTTCCGGACCTTAAGGTCCTTTTTTATTTTTTAGATGTGTTTTACTTTGATGTTTCTTTGGGAGCCCCGGTGCCTTCCCCGGCTTCATCTTTGCCCTGCTCCACAAACTCTTTCCAGTCCTTGCGGTTCTTTTCCGTCCTCTTTATGAGCATCTCGAGAACGAATACCACTGCGGGTATAACGAATGTCGAGTAAAGAGCCACGGAAAAAAGCTCATTGTTCCCAAGAAGGGACGCCACAAGGGCTGCGATATACAGGCCCACAAGGGTCACGATCCCGACCCAGGCCACTATCCTTGTTATGTTCATATCATTCCTTTCGTGCCGGATCCCCGTAAAAAGCCTTACTTAAACTTCTCCGGCCTTATCTTTTTAAGGTATTCCCCTATCTCCTTCTCATATCCCTGCCCGTCCGGTACGTAGAAACGCTGGTCCTCCATACCGTCAGGAAGGTATTGCTGTTTCACATAGTGCCCTTCGAAATCGTGAGGGTAGATGTAGTCGAGACCGTGTCCCAGTTTCTCATGGCCGCTGTAATGGGCGTCCTGAAGGTGCGGCGGGATTGCGCCCGCTCCGTGCTCCTTAACGTAAGCTGTGGCCTTCTCGATAGCAACGCAGGCGGAATTGCTCTTTGGTGCCGACGCGATGTAGGTGGCTGCCTGTGCAAGTATCAGGTTTGCCTCCGGCATCCCCACCCGCTCTACCGCAAGGGACGCGGCCGTAGCCACAACAAGGGCGTTGGGATCGGCGTTTGAAACGTCCTCCGAGGCGCAGATCATCATCCTGCGGGCTATGAACTTCGGATCCTCACCGGCATAGAGCATCCTGGCAAGGTAGTAAACCGCAGCGTCCGGATCGGACCCGCGCATGCTCTTTATAAAAGCGGAGATGGTGTCGTAGTGATTGTCCCCGTCCTTATCGTATTTAAGGATACGCCTTCTTATGCATTCCGCCGCCACATCCTTTGTAATGTGGATCTTTCCGTCTGCGGCCGGGGCCGTTGTAAGGATCCCAAGCTCTAAGGCGTTGATGGCGCGCCTTGCGTCGCCGTCAGCCATATCGGCAAGAAAGTCGAAAGCGTCTTCGTCAACAGCGGGGTTATAGATCCCCATCCCCCGCTCTTTGTCATAGGCTGCCCTGAGAAGGATAGTCTTGATGTTTTCTTTTGTGAGGGGCGCAAGCTCGAAGATGATGGACCTTGATATTAGCGCCCTGTTCACCTCGAAGAAAGGATTTTCCGTAGTGGCGCCGATAAGGATCACCGTTCCGTCCTCCACAAACGGGAGCAGGTAGTCCTGCTGGCTCTTGTTGAAGCGGTGGATCTCATCGATAAAGAGGATGGTCCTGCGGCCGTACATGGCAAAAGTCTTGCCCGCCTTTTCAACAGCCTCCTCCATATCCTTCTTGCCGGAAGTAGTGGCGTTCATCTTTACAAAGTCGGCGCTGGTGGTGCCTGCGATGACCCTTGCAAGTGTCGTCTTTCCCGTCCCCGGAGGGCCGTAAAAAATAACGGAACCCAGCTTATCGGCTTTTATGGCGCGCGAAAGGAGCTTGCCTTCCCCAAGGATGTGCTCCTGGCCCACCACCTCATCAAGGGTCCTTGGCCTCAGGCGTGAAGCGAGGGGCGACTCCTTATCTTTATTCTGTTCCTGCATATATTCGAAGAGGTCCATGACTGTCCTGTTTAACAAACTTGATTTTGGTCGCAAAAAATGCTATATTATATGTTTAGAGACCGAAAAACCTGTTCCGGCGGTTTACCGGGGCAGATATGGCTTCTCTTATCATAACAAAAAAAAGACTTTTTTGCAACTTTTGTATCATTTGCAGTTGCATTTTCCGGTTCGAGGTTTTTATGGGGAACACCGACTACAAGTGCATCATAACAGGCGGTACGGGCGAGATAACAGAAAAAAAATCACGCTTCATCGCAAGTGTTGCTCCTGTCTCTTCCGAGGAGGAGGCCCTGGCCTTTATTGAAGAAGTGCGGAAGGCCAACAGGACTGCAAGACACAACTGTTATGCCTACACTCTCGGTGTGGATCCCGCTCTCACCCGTTTTTCCGACGACGGTGAGCCCGCGGGGACCGCAGGCCGTCCCATGCTGGACTGCCTCCTTAACGAGGAGCTCCACAATACATGTGTTGTGGTGACAAGGTATTTCGGCGGGATCCTGCTTGGTACCGGCGGCCTTGTGCGTGCCTACACCCAGGCAGTAAAGGAGGGGCTTGCCGCTTCCGGTATCGCTACAAAGCTTTACGGCAGGCGGGTGCTCGTCAAGACGGATTACAGCGCCCTCGCAAAACTCCAGAGGATCGCCTTCGACAGGCAGATCCCCATTCTTTCAACCGATTACACAGAAGAAGTCCTTACGACACTTTTTCTAAGGCCCGGCGAAGAGCAATCCTTCACGGAAAAGCTCTTAGATCAGACCCAGGGAAAGGCTGTCATAACGCCTCTCGAATATTGCTATTACGCAGAGGCAAACGGGACGGGAAAGATCTTTGATAAGTGACACGGCAGGCAAAACTGCACGCCGCAAAAGAAAGGACAGTTATGGATTACAGTAAAAGAGGCGTCGCCCAGAAACAGGCTGCGCTTAAATCCGGCACCGCAAAGGTTGCCATGAAGGGAGCCATCACCATATTCCGCGTAGTGATCGTCGCGATACTGGCGATATGCATCATAGGCGGATATGCGGCATACGGCATGATGAACGGCCTTGTCAGCAACTCGCCGTCCCTTGCCAACCTTGACCTGCGTCCCACAGGCTACAAGACAACCATCTACTACGCGGACGGCACCATCTGCGACACGCTCTACGGCGCAGAGTCCAACCGTTCCTACGCATATATCGACGAGATCCCGCTCGTGGTAAGGCAGGCCTTCATCGCAAAGGAGGACACGCGTTTCTACGAGCACAACGGTATCGACGTGCAGGGTATCTTCCGTGCGATCGTTTCCGATATCAGGACAAGGTCCTTCGATTACGGCGGAAGTACCATCACCCAGCAGCTCCTTAAGAACAAGCTTTTCGGCGGCGGCGACGAGGACGACAATGTGGCCAAGATAACACGTAAGGTCCAGGAACAGTACCTTGCGATCCAGGCCGAGAATATGTACGAAAAGGACGAGATCCTTGAGTTCTACCTGAACCTGATCAACCTCGGCAACGGTAACTTTGGTATAAAGGAAGCGGCTTACGGGTACTTTGGCAAGGATGTTTCCGAGCTTACCCTTTCAGAAGCCTGTGTACTGGCTCCCATCGCTTACTCTCCCACGAGACGTAATCCCGTGCGTTATCCCGAAAAGAACGCGATATACCGCGAGGAAACGCTGAAGGCTATGCTCGAGCAGGGCTACTGCACAAAGGAAGAGTATGAAGAGGCTCTTGCGGATCCCGTTTACGAGCGCATCATGGAGGTCCAGCAGACCGTTTCTGCCGTAAAGAGCGCTCCCACAAGCTACTTCACGGACGAACTTATCGAGCAGCTGCTCTCCGACCTTCAGACAAGGCTCGGATACACTGAAGCAGAGGCTTCGACCCTCATATATTCCGGCGGTCTCACCATCCACACGACCCAGGATCCCAGGATCCAGAAGATAATGGATGAGTACTACTCCGACGATTCCAACTTCCCCAAGTTCGGCGAAGGTTCCTACTATGAGCTTAACTACGCTATCTCGGTCTACAAGCCGGACGGTTCTGTCATCCACTACCACATGAGCGATCTGCTCAAGTATTTTGCGAATTATCAGGATACCAAGCACCTTTACTACCACGAAAAAGGCGGCTGGGTCGGCGTGACGGAGCTTTGCCTCAACGCAGATGAGCTGAACGAAAGGTGCGATGAATACAAGGCAACTGTTGTCGAAGAAGGCGATACCGCTGTGGAGCGCAGGGTGATAACACCCCAGCCCCAGAGCTCAATGGTCATCATCGACCAGCATAACGGCCACGTAGTAGCAATCTACGGCGGACGCGGTCCAAAGACTGCAAGCCGTGTGCTCAACCGTGCAACAAACACTGTGCGTCAGGTAGGTTCCACCTTCAAGGTGCTCGCTTCCTTCCTGCCCGCCCTCGACGGCGGCGGCCAGACCCTGGCTTCTGTTGTTGACGATTCACAGTTTGTTTATCCCGGCACATACAAAGAAGTTACAAACTGGTACACCACAGGCTACCGCGGCATCACTTCCATGCGTAAGGCCTGCGCGGATTCCATGAACGTTTGTGCAGTCGAGTTCCTTGAAAGGATCGGCGCGCGTCTTTCCTTCAACTACTTAAAGAAGCTTGGGTTCACCACCCTTGTTGAGTCCAGGAAGGAAAACGGCGTGATCTATTCCGATATAGCGCTTCCGCTTGCACTCGGCGGTCTTACGGACGGTGTTACAAACCTTGAGCTTACCGCAGCATACGCAACAATAGCAAACAACGGTATTTACCAGACTCCTATCTTCTATACCGAAGTATACGACCACGAAGGAAAGCTCCTTCTCAAGAATGAGTCTGTTTCCACCCAGGTTATCAAGACCTCTACCGCATGGCTGCTCACCAGCGCCATGATCGACGTTGTGGAAGCAGGTACCGGCGGAAGGCTGCGTATCCCCAATATGACGGTCGCAGGTAAGACAGGTACTTCAAAGAAGGCCAATGACCTCTGGTTCGTAGGATTTACACCTTACTATACCGCAGGTATATGGACAGGCTACGACAACAACTTCTCACAGAAGAACACAAAATACCAGCAGGATCTGTGGCAGCACATAATGGCGAAGATCCACACGGAGCTGGAGCTTAAGAACCAGACCTACGAGGTTCCGGACTCCATTGTTACCGCAAAGATCTGCACAAAGTGCGGGAAGCTTGCGGTTGAGGGGCTTTGCGATGAATATGTTGGCGGAAACTGCATCGCCGAGGAGTATTTCGCAAAGGGTACCGTTCCTACAGAAAAGTGCACGTGCCACAAGCGCGTGAGGATCTGTACGGAATCCGGCCATCTTGCATCTCCCGAGTGCCCTACAAGCTCCATAGTCGAGATGGTGCTTCTTGCTAAGGAAGAGCGCATCTACATCCCTATCGACGACCTTGAGAGGCTCGCAAAGGAAAAGGGCGTAGCTTATGTCGGGACCACCCTTCCCGATGACAGGAACCCCAACGTTACCTACGATGAAAACGGCAACCGCATCGAAACCATCATAAGGATGACGACCTGGGACACTCCGTTCCTTGTACCTTACGACGAGAAAGCGGATCCCTGTCCCGTTCACAACCCCTGGTACTACCAGAACGGCGGCGGCACAAGCTTTGAACTTCCGGACGAGGACGACATTAAACAGGACGACAACAAAGACGATACAATAGCACATTAAAAGAAAGCCCTCAGCGCTGTGCTGAGGGCTTTTGATCTTTATAAACGCCGGTCCTGCGCAGCCTTTGATCAAATGGCTACCGGGATGTTTTCGACTTTTGGACCGTATTGGTAGTTTTCAAGGATGAAATCTTCCGGCTTAAAGGCGTAGAAGTCGGTAACATCAGGATTTAAGCGGAACACAGGGGCCGGGAACTGAGGCCTCTCGATAAGCTCCTTTACGATGGGCACGTGCCTGTCGTAAATGTGGGCATCCGCAATGACATGGACAAACTCTCCCACATCCATACCGGAGCACTGGGCCATCATGTGAGTGAGGACCGCATACTGGCAGACGTTCATGGCATTTGCGGCCAGCATGTCGTTTGAGCGCTGGTTAAGGATGGAGTTCAGCTTAAGCCTGCCGTTCTCTCCCTTTGTTACGTTAAAAGTCATACTGTAGGCACAGGGGTACAGATGCATCTCACTAAGATCTGCGTGTACGTAGATGTTTGTCATGATACGGCGGCTGTAGGGGTTGTTCTTTAGGTCGTAAAGCACTCTGTCCACCTGGTCAAACATGCCTTCCGCGTATTTGTGCTTCACACCGAGCTGGTAGCCGTAAGCCTTTCCGATACTGCCGGTCTCGTCGGCCCAGGAATCCCAGATGTGGCTCCCAAGGTCGTGGACGTTGTTGGATTTCTTCTGCCAGATCCAGAGGAGCTCGTCGATACAGGTCTTGATGGCCGTCCTTCGTAAGGTAACGATGGGAAACTCCTTTGAAAGGTCGTAGCGGTTCACAACGCCGAATTTCTTTATGGTATAGGCCGGAGTTCCGTCCGCCCAGTGAGGGCGCACCTTTTCGCCCTGTGTGTCGGAACCGTTCTCCAGTATATCCTTGCATGTGCGGATAAAAATCTCATCTGCAAGACTCATTTCTCTTCCTCCAATAAACAGGCTTTAGTAGCGTTTCAGGCCCGGCTTATGAAATAATGCCTTCAACTATCTGCTTAAGGCAGCCGTCCTCAAACGGGCTCTTTAAGCCAACCTGCTTGATCATGTCGCTAAAGAAGCCGGATGCAGAAAGGTTGCAGAACTCCAGATAGCTCTTCCAGGCCGCTTTGTAGTCGCGATCCATCCAAACCTTGTACTGGAGCGCATCCGTCTGCGCGATGCAGTAATCTATGTAGTAGAAGGGCAGGCTGTAGATGTGGTGCTGACGCTGCCAGAAGCCGCCTGCTTCAAGGTATCCGTTGCCGGTGTAATCAAGGTGGGGCTTGTATTCCTTCTCAAGGCGCCTCCAGGCTGCCCTGCGCTCTGCCGGCGTAAGGTCCGGGTTTTCGTATACTATGTGCTGGAACTCGTCCACCATACAGCCGTAAGGGATGAAGGTGATGGCCTCCTCAAGGTGCATCTCCCTGTATTCGTCCGCGCGGTCGCCAAAGAAGCGGTCCATCCAGGGCTCTGTGAAGAACTCCATGGACATGGAATGGGTCTCTGCGGTCTCCATAGTTATGTCGCTGTGCTCAAGGATGGGATCCTTGCCGGAAAGGAAGCCCTGGAAGGCGTGGCCGCACTCGTGGGTGATAACGTCCACATCGCCCGCAGTCCCGTTAAAGTTTGCAAAAACGAAGGGCGCATTGTGATCCGGGATGTAGGTCATATAGCCGCCTGTACGCTTGTTCTTGCGGGCGTATACGTCGAACAGCTCGTTCTCCATCATAAAATCCATGAATTCCTTTGTCTCGGGTGAGAGCTCGGAATACATCTGCTGGCCGGCAGCGAGGATCTCCTCAGGTGTACCGGTGGGAGCGGGGTTTCCGTTCGCAAAGTTCACGTTTTCGTCGTAATAGTAGAGTTTGTCAAGGCCAAGGCGCTTCCTGCGCTCGTCATGCAGCTTTTCGGCCAGGGGCACAAGGTGCTTTTTCACCTGATCCCGGAAGTTCTTAACGTCGTCTTTATCGTAGCAATTGCGGTTCATACGATAATAACCGAGCTGGAGGTAGTTGTCGTAACCCAGGAGCTTTGCCTGCTCGGTGCGGTTCTTTACCAGCTTGTCGTAAAGCTTGTCCAGTTTCTCTGCGTTCTCAACAAAGAATTCCGTATTCTTCTTCCAGGCGCGGATACGCGTGTCGCGATCCTGTGACTTCATGTATTTTCCGAGCATTGAAAGGTTTAAGACCTCTCCGTCCCAGTCGATCTTTGCGGAAGAAAGGAGCTTTTCGTATTCTGTGGAGATCTTGTTATCCTCCTGCATAAGGGGGATCAGCTTTTCGTCAAAGCTCTTGAGACCGATCTCGATATTCTTGAAGGCAACTTTCCCTATCTTCTCTTCAAGGAAAGACCTGTAGGGCGACTCAAAGAGCACCTTATTATAGCCGTTTACAAAGTTCTGGTATTCAGGCATGTTCTCGTCAAAGAACTCCTGCTCGGCCTTGTAGAACTCGTCCTCGGTATTGATGGTATGCCTGATCATCGCCAGGTTTTCTGCTGTGGACCATTTCTTTGCCACTTTGTAGTATTTCTTGTGGATCTCAAACTGCTCCTCGCCGGATGCAGCCGCTTTCAGCCCGTTAACAAGGCTTTCAAACTCTTTTTTGTACTCGTCCATATCGGGACGTGTGTAAGGCATTTCGCTGAATTTCATTGTTCCTCCAAAACCGGCCCCCGGCCGGTGTAGTCAGGTTTTATCGTATTGTCAGTCGACCTTGATTATACTGTCTTTGTTCTTGATGGTGAACTTGTAGGTGTTTCCGACCTCGATCTTGTCGATAAGATCTTTGTCCTTGAAGTAGATGTAACGTACGACCTCGTTTCCGTCCGAAGTCTTGAGCGTAATGTGGTACTTGACGGTACGTTCTGTGACTCTGCGGGTCTCGGACTCCATAACGGCAGCGTATTCAAGGTTCTTGCCGTTGCCTGTCATGGTCGCGGGCTTGTTTACCTCCGCCCATTCAAGCACGGTGTAGTGGTAGTATGTAACAGGCTGCTTCAAAACCTTTGTAACGGAAAGCTCTTCTTCTGAGAAGGTGCCGTTGCCGTTGTCCACAAGGGTTACCACCATTTCAGTGATGACGGCGTTTTCCTGCTTCGTTTCCTCGCTTACAAGGGTCGCGCCCGAAGGGATCTCGGACTTGTCGCTTGTAACGTGCTCGTGGGGCCCGTAATCCTCGTAATGGACAAAGGTCTCGTATGCGATCTTTGTGACTGTAGCTTCAACAGTTTTCTTGCTGTTTGCAGCTATCACTATTCCAAGGATGAGCACAGCAAAGAACAGAAGGAAGAATGGCCATACAGGCTTCTTCTTGGGTGCCGGCTTCTTTTCCTCTTCCTTTGGCTTTACGCACTTTTCAGCCTTGCAGTTCAGGCAGTGGTCGGCATCATCGGGGTTTCTTGCGCCGCAGTATGCGCAGTCCCAGCCGGACTCATCCTTCTGATGATGTCTGTCCTTGTCCTTGTTGATGTCGAAATAGTCCTGGTTTTCAGAACCGCGCACAGCGCCACAGCCCACACAATGGCTGTTTTTGGCGTTGTTGTAAGTCCCGCAGTACTCGCAGAGCCAGTCGGGCTCGCCGCCTACTTTGGCAGCCTCCTCCTCCGAAAGATACTCCAGTTCCTTTGTGTAGAAAGTAACTCCCTGCCCTCTCGCATTACCGCAATGGGGACATGTCCTGAGCGTGCCTTTTACGGCCTTTCCGCAGCTCGGGCAGTCCCAGTAACCCATTATAAGTTTTGCCACTAGTTTCTCCTCCAAAGCATTTATTGATTTTCAGTTAAAGTTCTGATATCATAAACAAAAGCATCATCCTTTGATGCAGGTTTACCTATTAATTAAACCATTTTTCGTACTAAAAATCAATATATTTATATGTGCGCGGAGGCCAGATATGAGCAAAGTAAAGGTTTTCATCAATGGTTCGGAAGGAACAACGGGACTCAGGATCCTTGAACGTTTCGAGAACAGGGATGATGTTGATATTATCCCCATAGCGTCGGAGTTGAGGAAGGATCCGGCAACGGTTGCAGGTAAGATAAATGAGTCCGATATCACCTTCTTCTGCCTGCCGGATGCGGCTGCAGTCGAGGCCCTGACATACGTTAAGAATCCTGAAACAAAGATAATAGATGCCTCTACCGCCCACAGGACCCTGCCGGGCTGGAGCTACGGCTTCCCGGAGCTTTCAGAGGTCCACAGGGAGGGGATCGTGACCGGTAAGCGGGTAGCAGTGCCCGGTTGCCACGCCTCGGGCTTTATCTCCCTGGTTTACCCCCTTGTTGCAGGCGGGATCCTGCCTAAGGACGCTCTCCTCTCCTGCACTTCCATTTCGGGCTACAGCGGCGCAGGCAAGAAGACCATCGCCGTTTATGAGGACAGGGAAACCCGCGCGGGCATCGATCCCGATCCGCTCTGCTCGCCGCGCCAGTACGCACTTGCCCAGGCCCACAAGCACCTGAAGGAGATGAAGGCCATCCCCGGACTCTCCCACGAGCCTGTGTTCCTGCCCTATATCTGCGATTTCTATTGCGGAATGTTAGTGACGGTGCCGCTCCACAAGGAGATGTTTGCAAAGTCCTGCACCCTTAAGGATCTTCAAGCTTACTTTGAAGAGTATTACGCCGGAAAGCAGTTCATAAAGGTGCTCCCCGAGGGCAACGACCTTGTGGCAGGCAACTTTCTGCCTGTAAACACCCTTAAGGGATACGACGGAATGGAGATCCTTATCTACGGTAACGACGAAAGGCCTGTGGTTTCCGCCCGTTTCGACAACCTTGGAAAAGGTGCTTCGGGAGCCGCCATCCAGTGTATGAACCTTATGACAGGGGCAGATGAAGCAAAGGGCCTGAACCTTGCAAGATAATTTCATAAAAACAGGACATAATAAAAGTAAAAGCCGGGATCAGCTCCCGGCTTTTACTTTTTTACTGAATGTCCTTACGGAAAGTCCGTACGGACCGGATCATTACTTGTTATCGGGTTCGATAAGCCCGTAGGAATTGAAACGTCCCTTTCTCTTGTAAACAACGTTTACTTCGTCTGTTTCCATGTTACGGAATACGTAGAAGTTGTGCCCTAAGAGTTCCATCTGGATGCAGGCTTCTTCCGGATCCATAGGCTTAACGGCGAACTTCTTGACCCTTGTGATCTCTATGGAATCGTCTTCTATGATCTCTGCGTCATAGAAGGATTTTGCGAAACTGTCAATATCCTGTTTGGATTCGATTATCTTGTTTTTATACTTCTTTAGCTGCCTCTCGATGATCTCCTCAACAAGGTCGATAGCCGCATACATATCCGAGCTTTCCTGCTCTGCACGGATTATGGTGCCCTTTACGGGAATGGTTACTTCGATCTTCTGGTGTTCCTTTTGAACACTCAAGGTTACGTGTGCTTCTGTGTCGTTCGAAAAGTACCTTTCAAGCTTTCCGATCTTTTCTTCGATGATTTCCTTCAAAGCCTTTGTAACTTCGATGTTTTTACCGGTGATAACAAACTTCATGCACACCAACTCCTTTACAGCTATAATGCAACACCTATGTGTTGCTTGATGGTATTATAGCATGTCCGGTGATAAAATGCAAGGACATTTGCAAATTTAACGATTTATCCACAAGAGATTTTTGAAAATTTTCTGAATTGTTTCTAAATGTTTGAATTCGTGAATGTCAATAGAAATATCGATTTTTAAGGCTTTCTTTGCATTTTTTACGTAATTAACAAAACAAAATTTACCGCTTGACAAGACAATTCATTCGACATAGGTAGTGAAAAGCTGTGGATAAAGTGGATAACTTCGTTTATAACTTGATTTTTCGCACCTTTTTTATCCACAGAAATCGATTGCATAAAAAGTTATCCACATCTTTAATCTACAACGTAAAAATGGAAAGAAGCGTTTTTTGTGCAAAATGCACAAGAAGCCCTGCCGGGCTTCCTGTTTTTATGTATATAGTTGTCAGTTCCAACTCAACATTCTGTGGATTTACGCAGGTTTAACACTGCGCTTGTCACGGAATATCTGATCGAACTCGCTGATGGATATGGGCTTGGAGTAATAATAACCCTGGATCATATCGCACTCTGCGTTTTTAAGGAACTTTTGCTGGTTCTCTGTCTCAACGCCCTCTGCCAAAACCTCCATATTGAGGTCCTTTGCCATAAGGATAACGTGAGAGATGATGGCCTTGTCGCGGCCGTCCGGCTCTTCGTTGCGGAAGTTGTCCATAAATCCCTTGTCAAGCTTAAGGACATCCACAGGAAGCTGCTTTAGCATATTCAGTGAAGAATAACCCGATCCGAAATCGTCCATGGAAAGGATGAAACCTGCGTTCTTAAGCTTCTTCATGACGTCGAGCAGGCACTCCAGCTCTTCAAAAAGTACGGTCTCTGTAAGCTCAAACTCAATAAGCTCATGTGGAACATTGTATTTGTCCACTATCCCCACAAGCTCGTCCACAAGGTTGGAGTCGTAAAGGTGCACTCTTGAAAGGTTTACGGAGACAACAACAGGCTTTACCCCGTCATCGATCCAGGACTTAATGCACTTGCACACCTCTTCGAGAACGAAGAAGTCGATCTTCACGATAAAGCCGTTGGTCTCGAACAGCGGAATAAAATCATTGGGATAGATAAAGCCTTTCTCGTGATGGTTCCAGCGGATAAGCGCTTCCGCACCCACGATCTCCTCCTCGGAGGTTGAATATTTAGGCTGCAGGAAAACCTTGAACTCATTGTCCTCAAGAGCCTTGCTGCTCTCAAATTCAAGCTCTGCCCTGGCAGACTGGAGCTGCTGGAGTTCCTCATCGTAAAACTCGATGGTATTGTCAAAGTGATGCGTTGCAGACTCTCTTGCAACGTTAGCGTTTTCACGGGCTCTTACCGGATCATCGTTTCCGAGCATCCTGTAAACACCGCATGTAAACTGGATATTTACTATACTTGCCCGCTCTTTTGTCCGGATCTTGGAGGTCTTATCAAACCATTCATTCAGGCGTTCGCGCAGCGACTCATCATCATCATAGCGCAGGAGCAGACCGTAATGGGAACCGCCGGTCCTTGCAAACAATTCATCGGATTTAAGGGTTTTCCCTATCTCATCCGCAACATAGCGAAGGACATAGTTTCCGAAGGTATAGCCGTACATCTCGTTTATATATTTGAAGTTGTAGATCTCGATGGAAACGTAGGCCCTTGGAGTCCGGGGCTTTTTGAAGAACTCCTCAAGGTCCAGACGATGCTTGGCCTTTGTGGGAAGTCCCGTGACTTCGTCCTCGTAGGCTATTTTATAGACCTGGGCCCGTGTCTGGCTGATCTGGATACGGGTGAGGACAAAAGCAACAACAGCGTCTCCGAGAACGACTACAGCAAGCAGTATCGCAAATATGAACACCCAGCGCTCATCCTTCTTGATCTCGGCAGAAAGTCTGACAGCATCGGCATGCTCATAGTCGATGCCGCTCTGTATCATAGTCGTGTATTTTGTATATTTTTCGTTCAACCGGATAAAACGGAATCCAAGGAAGATGGATCCGATGATAAAGACAGCAACCATGCTTATTATACACAATTGCATAGACGATCGCATAAACCCGTTGGCGGCCTTCTCGCGGCTCGAAGCACGGTAGAAGAAGAAAGAGAGTACTGCACAGGCCAGGAAGATATTAATAGCTATGATACCGCAGAAAATAGATGCATTTTCAAGCTTTTGCAGCTTGCTCTCGAGAGCATCGATCTCACTCTGGTCTGCGTTTGCAGTGACCAACGCATCCCGTTCCGCGTTAATTCTCTTGATCGCAGAAAAATGAAGCACGAAAACCACAGTACCCAGAATAAGTACCGCGATCATAACAAACATGCACCTTTGCGCACGTTTTTTCATAGTCATTGCTTCTTTTGCCATTAGTTGTCCCTTCTCAACCTATTCAATTTTTGTAACCTCATCCCCCATAGTAATCTATTTTTAGACTACTTTTCACATTATAGCATTTTAAATATTTATTTGCAACACGTTTTGTGGAGTATTTTTGTAATAGTCCCGATTTTTTCATCAATTTACACTTAACAATCGGGACTTTCTGAGGATATTCACAAAGATAAGGCTTTCTAAGTTATTATCCCCTTTAAAGCGAAAAAAGGACTGCAGGAAGACCTGCAGTCCCTTGAAAGCTATTCTCTTTCACCGTATCCTTTAAGGATTACTCGATGATGGAAACAACCTTACCTGAACCTACTGTACGGCCGCCTTCACGGATAGCGAAGGTAAGACCCTGCTCCATAGCGATGGGGTGGATGAGCTCGATTGTCATCTCAACGTTATCGCCGGGCATGCACATCTCTGTGCCTGCAGGAAGGTTTACAACGCCTGTAACGTCTGTTGTTCTGAAGTAGAACTGAGGACGATAGTTATTGAAGAAAGGGGTGTGACGACCACCTTCATCTTTTGTAAGAACGTAAACCTGTGCGGTAAACTTCTTGTGGCACTTGATGGAACCGGGCTTACATACAACCTGGCCTCTTTCGATGTCTGTTCTCTGGATACCACGGAGAAGAACACCGATGTTATCGCCGGCCTGAGCCTCATCAAGGAGCTTACGGAACATTTCGATACCGGTAACAACTGACTTCTGGGTCTCTTCCTTAACACCAACGATTTCGATTTCGTCAGACATATGAAGTGTACCACGCTCTACACGGCCTGTAGCAACTGTACCACGACCAGTGATGGTGAATACGTCCTCGACAGGAATAAGGAAAGGCTTGTCGGTATCACGCTCTGGAGTTGGGATGTACTCATCAACTGTCTTCATGAGTTCCATGATCTTGTCTCCCCACTCACTTGAAGGATCTTCAAGAGCCTTAAGAGCTGAACCACGAACGATAGGAACGTTCTCGAATCCGTACTCTTCAAGAGCTTCTGTAACTTCCATCTCAACGAGCTCGATAAGCTCATCATCATCAACCATATCACACTTGTTAAGGAATACGATGATGTATGGAACGTTAACCTGACGTGAAAGAAGGATGTGCTCCTTTGTCTGAGCCATAACACCGTCAGTAGCTGCAACAACGAGGATAGCTCCATCCATCTGAGCAGCACCAGT